>JBAYRL010000004.1 GCA_041676705.1 Acidimicrobiia bacterium | reverse complement strand
CACCAACCACCAAAACGGACAACTACTCTGCCCCACCCACCACCGAACCAAACACAAATGGTATAAACCCAACCAACCCCACCCACCAGGCGAACACCCACCAGAACCCCACCAAAAAGCCGGCTAACTGGCCCAACTGGCCCAACTGGCCACACAACCAGGCCAGCTATGCAGCCCAACTAGCTATACAACAATGTGCCGTCGTCGAGATCGGCGTTAGCTAGCACCTCGCGTTCCGCAACGTACTCGTGCATCATGATCCACGGTTGGTGTTCACCTTGACGGGCCATGAGGTGCATCGAGCGGGTGAGGTAACCGGGATTGAAATTTTCAGGATCGACCCAAGGCCCAAGTTTCATCTCCCGCTCATGTTCCCGTAACGCTGGTACCACGGCCGTGGCACCTTTGGCTTCCATGTGGCGGAACAAGCGACACACGAAATCGGAAATTATGTCGGCACGCAATGTCCAACTGGACCGGAAATAGCCAAACACATAGGCCAGGTTGGGTAGACCGGTAAACATAATGCCTCGGTAAGTAACCGTGTCGGCTAGGTCCACCTTGTTTCCATCTACCTCGAACTGAACGCCGCCTAACACCAACAAATCAAAGCCGGTGGCGGTAATAATCACGTCGGCCTCTAAATGATCACCAGATTCCAAAGCAATACCGGTCTCATCAAAATGTTTAATCTGATCAGTCACGACCGACGCTTTGCCTTCGCTGATGGTCTTAAACAAATCGCCGTCGGGGATCAACGCTAAACGCTGCTGCCACGGCCGGTACGACGGATTGAAATGCTTATCAACATCAACATCGTCCGGCAGCTGTGCCCGAGCGGCTTCTAGTAACTGCTGGCGAACCGCTTCGGGCTGCTCTTTAGCCATCTTCTGAAACACATCTGAATCGTGAATTCCTTTACGCCGCACAATTTCATGAATCCACTCTTCAGGAATATCTAGTTCACGCAGGCTGTCGGCCAGTTCATTGCGATTAGGCCCGGCCGAAAAGAAGGTTGGTGAACGTTGCAGCATGGTCACATGGGCACAATCATCGGCAATGTTGGGCACCAATGTGGCGGCGGTGGCACCCGAGCCAATCACCACCACCTTCTTACCCGATAGATCAATGTCGTCGGGCCAAAGCTGTGGATGCACGATCTGTCCACTGAAGCGATCCATGCCTTCCCACTCGGGTGTGTACGGCTGGTCGTGGTTGTAATAGCCCTGGCACATCCACACGAAATTGGCAGTGAAATTCACCGATTCGTTGGTCTTGGTGTTGTTGGCTGAAATGGTCCAGCGCTGGTCGTCACTAGACCACGAAGCGCCTTCAATTCGATGCGAATAATGGATGTACTCGTCGAGTTTGTTCTCTTCAATTACCTCATCAAGATAGGTGAGAATCTGTTCGGCTGAAGCAATGGGGTTTTTCAACCAAGGCTTAAAACGGTAACCCAATGTGTATAGAGAACTGTCAGATCGAATACCGGGGTAGCGGTGCGTTCGCCAGGTTCCACCGAAGTCGTCTTTGGCTTCCAAAATGGCGAATGATTTCTCGGGCATTTGATCGAGAAGGTGGTAGGCAGCCCCAAGGCCTGAAATTCCGGCACCTACAATTAGCACATCTACATGTGTGAGCTTGCGATCCGAGCCATGTGCTCGAGACTCGAGAAGCGTCATGAAATAGTCCCCCAAAATAGATTTATTGCCAGCATACTTATGGCAGATGAAGCCCTGCAAAGTAGTCTGTGAAATCTGCCACATCGTCTTTCGGGGCTCAAATTCCGTTTGGCGCTGAAGCCAGATTCTTGGCTACGGTGCCACGTTGTAGCAGGTCTACGGCAGTTTTACTGTGTTAATTTCCTGAGGGGGACAATTTAGTGAAGTTACGAACCAGGCCGTGGCTCGGCCTGATCGCCGCTATGTTGGCGTTGGTTTTAGTGGCCAGCGCTTGCGGCAACGATTCCAACGAGAACGGCAATAGCGCTAACAACGGTGATTCATCGCAAGGCTCGAACGGCAACAGTGGTTCAAACGGCGACAATGGCGACGGCAGCGATGAAGACCCCACGGCACCTGTCTACGGTGGTTCTATAACCGTTGGTTTGGCCGCGGAAGTACCAACTTGGACGCCAGGCGCGGGAAGCATGGGCTCGGCGGGTCTTTCGGTAGCGCTAGCCATTTACGATCCATTGGTTCAGGTAAATGCCAACGGTGAATTTGAAGGCTTCCTAGCCGAAGAGCTTGAGGCCAACGATGATGTCACCGAGTGGACGCTGAAGCTTCGAGAAGGCATCACCTTCGCTGACGGCACGCCACTTGATGCCGAAACGGTGAAATGGAACTTCGATACTTTGCACTTCACTGAGGGCACCCTCACCTATGGCACGCTGAAAACCGCCGGTGTTACGGGCATCGAAGTTGTCGATCCTCTCACTGTTAAGTACACCTTGAATGCTCCAAACGCTGCTTTCCCTGACCTGTTGCGTAACGCTGCGGGGTGGCCGGTTTCGCGGGAAGCTTATGAGGCTGACCCGGAAGGTTTCGGTTCAAGTCCTGTTGGTACTGGTCCTTTCGTTATGAAGGAATGGACCCGTGACGACCACTCGACCGTGGTTCGCAACGAAAACTATTGGTTGAAAGCCCCGAACGGCGATCAGCTTCCATATCTTGACCAGGTCACTTTCCGGCCTATCCCCGACGAAGACTCGCGGGTGCAGGGCTTAGCCGCTGGTGACCTGCAAATGATGCAGTCTTTCCGCGGTTCTAAGGTGAAGGAAGTGTTGGCTTTAGCCGACAAGGGCGGCTATTCCAGCAGCTTGTACGTTGGCAGCAGTTTCGCTGCTTCAAACCTCAATACCTTGGTGCCACCGCTAGACGATGTGCGTATTCGCCAGGCTCTCGCGTATTCCAGTGATGCCAACGCTGTGCAAAAGGTTCTTGGTGACGATGGCTTAAGCGATCCGGCTTTCGGCCTCTTTTCGAAAGACAGTCCTTGGTTCTCACAAAAAGTGAACGACGCCTACCCCGAAGCTGGGGGTCGCGACCTTGAGGCCGCCAGGGCTCTAGTTGATGAATATAAGGCCGACCCCAACCGCTCCGATGGGAAAGCGGTTGGTTCGAGCATCAACGTGGAATACATCTGCCCAACTGACCCCAGCCAAATTCAGCTGAGCGTGCTTTGGCAGTCATTATGGGGCGAGGTTGGCGTCGACCTTGATGTGAAACAGGTTGAAGAAACGGTGCTGGTGCAACGCATGGTTGGCTCCGCTGACCAAAATCCGCCATTCCGTGGCGAATACACCATCAGCTGTACGTACGCCGGTGGCGGCTTTGAAGATCCACTCACTCGTTTGCGTTCCTATTTTGGTCCGGTGGAAACTACGCCTGGCAACATCACCAACTACGTCGACCCTGAAATCGATCGTCTGATGGAAGAACTTGCCAGCAACACTGACTTCGCCAAGCGCTACGAAGTAGTGGAAGAGATCGGCATGATCCTGGCCGAGCAAGTGCCCATCATTTGGGGATCGCCGACCCCACGCGTGGTTGGCTATGTGGACAACATCCATGGGCTAACTGATTGGGTGCTTCCGAGTGGTTCGCCCGGTAACGGTACCCCGGAAGGCCATATGCGTTTCCACCAGGTGTTTGTTGCTAAGTAACAGTCCGCTGTAGTTGTAGCTTCTAGCTTGTTGCGACCTAAAGACCACTTGGGCGTGGCAAGCTAGCTACATGGCTAAAAATACAGCTACTAGTACCGCTAAACACGAATCACGACGAGCCAGCGGGGGCGCGGCCAAAGTTTGTGTCGCTCCTGACTCGGGTCGCTTCGAATCGTTACGAGAAGCAGTAGAAGATGCTGGCGGTACCTTGGTGCCAATCGAAGAAGCCGAAGCCCTGATCTGGGCCGACGCTGCCAATGTGGCCGCGATGGAGGAATACCTTTCACAAGCACCTAATCTGTTATGGGTTCAGCTGCCTTTCGCGGGCATCGAAAACTTCGCTCACCACCTCAATCCGAAATACACCTGGACGTGTGGTAAGGGCGTTTATGCCCGACCGGTGGCCGAACACGCCTTGGCCATGATGCTGGGCGGCATGCGAAACATCATCGGTTATGCCCGTCAAACCAAGTGGGGCCGGGGTGTAGGCATCAATCTTTTTGAAGCTAACGTTACGATTCTTGGCGGTGGCGAGATTACCCGCGAGTTAATCAAGCTGCTGCAGCCTTTCGATACCCAAATCACCGTGGTTCGTCGCCAACCCGAACCGATTGCCGGTGTTGCTCGTACCCTTCGTGGTGAACGTTTGAACGAAGCCCTCATTGATGCCGATGTGGTGGTATTGGCATTGGCATTAACGCCCGAAACCGAAGGCATTATCGGAGCTGAAGAACTAGCTCTGATGCCCGAGCACTCTTGGCTAGTGAACGTCGCCCGAGGTCGCCACATCGATACCGACGCCTTGGTGGCAGCGTTGCGTGAAAACAAAATCGGTGGCGCAGCCCTTGATGTCACCGAGCCTGAGCCACTACCTGAAGGTCATGCCCTGTGGTCATTGCCAAATTGTCTGATCACGCCACACACTGCCAACACCCCAGCCATGGGAATCCCATTATTGGCTGAACGTGTACGAGAGAACGTTCAGCGTTTCGCCAGCCAGCAGCCCCTACTGGGTGAGGTATTTTTGGAGTGGGGCTATTAGCGATAAAAGCCAATGGTCCGTTAAGGTCACGTGAAACCTGTCACAGTTCGGGTGGCACCACACCGCTTTAAGGGGGCCCATTGAAGGTTGCACTTAGTATCAAAGATTTCCTAGATCGTGCCGAGGCGATCTATCCCGATCGTGTTGCGGTGGTCGATGAAGACCAGCAACCGGCCAAGTCGTTGGGCTCACTTACCTTTGCTCAGCTGGGGGAGCATGCTCGAGCCTTCGCAGCTGGCCTCGACGCTTTGGGTGTTGGTGTTGGCGAACGAGTGGCGGTCGTGTCGCACAACTCGGCTCGACTCCTGACTGCTTTCTACGGGGCGGCTGGTTACGGTCGCATTTTGGTTCCCGTGAATTTCCGGTTGAGCGCGGCCGAAGTTAAGTACATCGTTGGCCATTGTGGGGCTTCGGTGCTGCTTATCGACCCAGAGCTAGAAGACGCCCTTGCTAACGTGAAGGCACCGCACCGTTTCGTTATCGGTGCCGAATCTGACGAAACACTCTTCCGCTTTGGTGAAACTCCTAAAGCGTGGGAAGCCGACGAGGACGCAACTGCCTTTATTAACTACACCAGCGGTACCACCGCTCGGCCCAAAGGCGTGCAGCTCACCCATCGCAACATGTGGATCAACGCCTCGATTTTTGGTTGGCACTTGGGTATCAACGATCGTGACGTTTACCTTCACACCCTGCCAATGTTCCATGTGAATGGCTGGGGAATGCCCTTTGCTACAACTGGTATGGGCGTGAACCAGATTGTGCTGCGCAAGGTCGATGGCAATGAGATTTTGCGTCGCATCGAAGAGCACCAGGTGACTGTCCTTTGTGGCGCTCCGGCGGTGGTGGCCGCGGTGTTGGAAGCAGCCGCCAGTTGGGATGGGCCAATTCCGGGTCGCGACCGGGTGCGAATTGTGGTGGCCGGTGCCCCGCCACCCTCACGAACCATTGAACGAGTTATTACCGAGCTGGGCTGGGAATTCACCCAAATCTACGGCTTAACCGAGACTTCTCCGGTGCTAACCGTGAACCGGATGCGCCAAGAATGGGATGACCTAAGCACCGAAGAAGCCGCCAAGAAACTAATGCGCGCTGGCAGTCCGGTCATTGGAACGCAGCTGGATATTGCGCCTGATGGTGAAGTGTTGGCCCGTTCGAACCACTGCTTGGAAGGTTATTGGGAACAGCCTGAAGCTACCGCGGCTGCCATTGTGGATGGCTGGTTTCATACTGGTGACGGCGGCTTCATCGATGACGATGGATATCTGAATATTTCTGATCGCAAGAAAGACGTCATTGTCTCTGGGGGTGAGAACGTCGCGTCGGTCGAGGTGGAAGACGCCCTGTTTTCACATCCTGCGGTAGCGGAAGTGGCCGTAATCGGAGTCCCTGATGAAAAATGGGGCGAAACCGTTAAGGCTTTAGTGGTGCTCTCAGCAGGTGCCACGGCTACCGAGCGCGATCTTATTGAACATTGTCGAGAACGTTTGGCACATTACAAGTGCCCAACTTCGGTTGAGTTTCGTGACGAGTTGGCCCGCACTGCCACCGGCAAGCTGCAGAAGTTCAAGCTGCGTGAACCCTATTGGGCGGGGCGAGATCGCCTGGTTAACTAGCTCAAGGTTCAAGAGCCAATAATCACACTTCGGAAATTCGCATTCACCCTCTTAGCTGCCAAGCTTAGAGGGTGATTCGCGTTAGTGACGTCTCGGTTGAGATAGGAGGAAAGCTTCTTAGCGAAGGTGTTTCTTTCGAGGTTCGTGCCAAAGACAAAGTTGGCCTAGTAGGTCGAAACGGTGCTGGCAAAACCAGTTTGTTTCGTACTATTGGCGGCGATATTCCGCCTAAGGCGGGCTCGGTAAAAATTGTTGGTGGCCTTGGCTATCTCTCCCAAGATCCTCGTACCGACCAGACCGATCCGGCGACTTTGGCCATCACCCATGTCCTGTCGGGCCGCGGTTTTGACCAAATGTTGCTGCGCTTGGAGAAGGCACGGCTTCAAATTGCCGAGAATCCGAGTGAAGCTAACGTGGCTCGTTACAGCCGTTTGGAAGAACGCTTCGCCCAAGAAGGTGGCTACGCCGCTGAAGCAGAAGCCAAGCGTTTAGCGGCCGGGTTGGGCCTTGAAACCGACCGTTTGGATTTACCGCTCAGTGCACTCTCAGGTGGTCAACGTCGTCGGGTTGAACTCACCCGAATACTTTTTGCTGGCAGTGACGTATTGCTGCTGGATGAGCCCACCAACCACCTTGATCACGACGCCAAAGAATGGCTGCTCGATTTCCTACGGTCTTATTCGGGGGCTTTGCTGGTAATCAGCCACGACCTCGACTTGTTGGACGAAGCCATAACCAAAGTGCTTCACCTTGACCGTGAAGGCGAAGACACGCTGGGCAAGCTGGTGGAATATAAAGGCACCTATTCGCAGTATCTCTCGGCTAGGGAGAAAGACGAAGAGCGTTTAGCTAAGGTTGCTGCTCGCCAGGAAGCCGAGATCAAGAGGCTTTCCACCTTGGCCGACAAGATGCGTTATCAGTCCACCAAACGGGCGCGCACGGCCAAGTCGCTTGATACCAGAGTGGCCAAACTTGAAACGCAGCGGGTAGAAGGACCGCAGAAACGACGGGTTTTAGACTTCGACTTTCCGGTGCCACCGCCAGCTGGACGCACGGTGTTGGTTGCCAACGATCTGGCGAAATCGTACGACGACCTGACCGTCTTTATCGATGTCACCTTCGATCTAGGTCGTGGTGAGCGTATTTTGGTGATGGGCCTTAACGGGGCTGGTAAAACCAGCTTGTTGCGAATCTTGGCGGGTGTTATTGAACCAGATTTGGGAAGTTTCGAATGGGGTCACAACGTCTCAGTTGGGTATTACGCCCAAGAGCACGAGGGCATCGAGGCTGGTCGCACGCTACTTGACCATATGCGTGAACAAGCAGGCCTGGACGATGAACAACTACGCCGACTGCTAGGTATGTTTGGCCTTTCGGGTGACAAGGTCTTTCAAGATGCTGGCACCTTATCGGGCGGTGAAAAAACGAAGCTTGCACTGGCGCAGTTAGTGGCTGGGCGGCACAACGTGCTGCTGCTTGACGAACCTACCAACAACCTTGATCCAACCTCACGGATAGCTACTGCCAATGCCTTGGCTGCATGGCCGGGAACTATGATTATCGTGAGTCACGACGCCGAGTTTGTGCGTGAATTGGCACCGCAGCGGGTACTAATGATGCCAGAAGCCCAGCTCGATTATTGGAACGAAGAACTAATCGAGCTGGTGGAACTGGCCTAACACTTCTGGCGCCGACGATGGTCTCACACCGTCGACAAACTGAGCCCGCGACCGTTGATTCAGTAACGCAAGATCGCCGACATCGCGCGACGGCCGGGGACAGCATGTGATGGCAGCGAATAGACGTCGCCACCGTGGGCGAGCGTGTTTACGGCGGCGGCATCAAGGGCCTCGCAAGCTGAAAATTCGTTTTCAGTGCCGAGAACGACCATGGGTGTGCCCTTTACGTTTACCGAATCCCAACATGATGGCTCAACGGAAAGAAATAGGGTGTCAACACGGCCTTCAGCGGCGGCCGCTTCAACCTCGTGAGCATCGACTGCTGTCTTGCCGGTACCGTTCAACTCATCGAAACGGTTGATCGCGCCTTGGCGTTCTTCCTCAAGATACTTCTCGATGATGGGCCAAACAGCGGCATGAATTTCTTCCTCAGACATCGGGTCGGGATTGCTTTGGACGGTGTCGGCTAACACTTTGGCATAGGTGTTCTCTGCTCGATATGCGCCCACCATTCGCGGCAAGCCAACCAGCACTACGGGCAGGTCTTGATCAACCAAAAACTTGGCCAGACCATGGGCCACAATGTCGAGGAATTGTTGGATTTGGTCTTTCTTAAAGTCATCATCGGCTGCGCCGTGTCCATAGAAAACAGCCCGGGCACGCCCACCTGAAACCGGGCGCGTCATGGTGTCAGAACGTGGTTCCGGCGGCTCAATTACCTCACGCAGACTAGTGGGAATGTCATCTAGAATGACTTGCTCTAAACCGTGGCCGGTACCCGCTAAAACCCGTACCAAACGCTGGCTAACAGTGAGTACCAAGAAACGATCATCGGTGGTCACATAACGCAAAAGTGGGCTAACGACCACCTTGTCGCCAACCGCCGCGATTTCAGGAACTTGGAGGGGCATTCTTAGAGTTTTTTCCCAGCCCGGACGTAGGAACATGGCCAGCCCATCGCCCATGTATTGCCATTCCATGGTGGAGTTTTGAAGTGCGCGGGCAGGCCCTAATAGGGCATCAATGTCGGGGCGTCGCAGGCCGGTTTGGGTAAGGCCCGCATCAGCGGCGTTGACCAGATTCTTCCAGCGTTTAGCGTCGCCGTCGACGCCAGGACCGCTTCGGTGGGTGGGCATGTAGAGAGAAACGGCAGGCCCGGCCTGATTCAGGCTGGTGATTGTGTCGATGTCGGCTTGGGTAGGTAGATCCATGTCAACCTCTCTTCCTGATAAGTAAGAAATTCTAGTGCTTAGCGCTTCACGCCGATGTCGACCCCTCGTCGGAGCGAAGCGAAAAAGTCGTTCCCTTTGTCGTCTACCACTATGAAGGCTGGGAAGTCTTTAACTTCGATGCGCCATACCGCTTCCATGCCCAGCTCAGGGTATTCAAGGGTCTCAATTTTGGTGATGCAGTCTTTGGCTAGTCGTGCCGCTGGTCCACCGATAGAGCCGAGGTAGAAACCACCGTGGCGTTTGCAGGCGTCGGTGACGGCTTTCGAGCGGTTTCCTTTGGCTAACATCACAAAGCTTCCTCCGGCGGCTTGGAAGCTATCGACGTAGGCGTCCATGCGTCCGGCTGTGGTTGGACCGAATGAGCCCGAGGCGTAACCTTCGGGGGTTTTGGCCGGGCCAGCGTAATAAACCATATGGTCACGCAAGTATTGGGGCATTTCTTCGCCCGCATCTAAACGCTCTTGAATTTTGGCGTGTGCGATGTCGCGCGCCACCACCATAGGTCCCGACAACGAGAGGCGGGTCTTCACCGGGTACTTGGAGAGCTCGGCTCGAATGGCATCCATGGGCTGGTTTAAGTCGATCTGCACCACATCGGTGCCCTCTAGATGATCGTCGGTGACTTCCGGCAAGTACTGTGCCGGGTTAGTTTCAAGTTGTTCGAGGAACACCCCTTCGGCGGTGATTTTGCCGATGGCTTGTCGGTCAGCCGAGCAAGACACGGCGAGGCCAATGGGTAAGGAAGCTCCGTGGCGTGGCAAGCGAATCACCCGTACGTCGTGGCAGAAATACTTGCCGCCGAATTGGGCACCGATCCCGGTTTCTTGGCTAAGGCGCAGAATCTCGGCTTCGAATTCAAGGTCACGGAAACCGTGGCCAAGGTCGCTGCCACTGGTCGGCAGGGTGTCGAGGTAGTGAGCCGAGGCTAGCTTGGCGGTCTTCATCACAGCTTCGGCGGAAGTTCCGCCAATAACTACGGCGAGGTGGTATGGCGGGCAAGCGGCCGTACCCAGATTGCGAATTTGTTCGTCTAAAAAGGCCAGTAGTTTAGTGGGGTTTAGTAGGGCTTTGGTTTCTTGGTATAGAAAGCTTTTGTTGGCCGAACCGCCACCTTTTGCCACAAATAAAAATTCGTATTCATTGCCAGCGGTAGAGTAAATCTCAATTTGTGCTGGCAGGTTAGTACCCGTGTTTTTCTCTTCCCACATGGTGAGGGGTGCCATCTGCGAGTAGCGCAGATTGGAGCGGGTGTAAGTGTCGTACACACCGTGGGCGATGGCTTGTTCATCTTGGCCCCCAGTTAGCACCAGCTCGCCCTTCTTGCCCATGATGATGGCGGTGCCGGTGTCTTGACACGAGGGCAAAATTCCGCCCGCTGCAATGTTGGCGTTCTTTAGCAGGTCAAGCGCCACAAAACGGTCGTTGGCTGAGGCTTCTGGGTCGTCCAAAATCGAGGCCAGCTGACCAAGATGGTCGGGCCGCAATAGGTGGGCGATGTCTTTCATCGCCGTGGCTGCCAAAAGACGGATTGCTTCGGGGTCAACTTCTAAGAAAGTGCGCCCGGCCGCCTCGATGGTTCGAACGCCTTCGGTGCTTAGCAACCGGAAGTTTGTTTCGGCTGGTGCGGTGGGTAGCAAGTCGGTGTAAATGAAATCGCTCACAGTAGAAACGGTACTTAAGGTGCCGCGTTGTGGCCACTGGAAAGCCACCAGAATCAACTTATTGTGACTTAAGGCGGAAACGATGCGTCAGCGACTCGGGCGGTCGCTAGGCTCGAAATATTGAATAACCCGAACTGCTAAGGAGCGGCCGATGAGTGACCAGTGGCGTATCGAACACGATTCGATGGGCGAGGTAAAGGTTCCGATCGAAGCTAAATGGGCCGCTCAAACTCAACGCGCTGTTGAGAACTTTCCCATCTCAGGTTTAACCATCGATCCCGGCTTGATTCGGGCTTTGGCCATGATCAAGGCCGAAGCGGCGGTGGTGAACGCAGCAAGCGACGAGGTGCCAAGCGTTACGAACGAGATCGCCGACGCCATTAGCGAGGCTGCCAATGCCATCGTGGATGGGGCGTGGCACGACCAGTTCCCCATTGATGTTTTCCAAACCGGTTCGGGCACCTCGTCGAACATGAACACCAACGAGGTCATTGCACATCTAGCCAACGAGGTGCTTGGTGAGGGTACCGTTCATCCGAATGACCATGTAAATGCCAGCCAATCTTCGAATGATGTTTTCCCCTCGGCCATCCATGTGGCGGTCACGGAAGCTGTTTTGAATGAAGTGATTCCAGCTTTTGCGCAGCTGGCGGGAAGCCTACGGAACAAAGCGGAAGAGTTCGCCGCGGTGGTGAAGTCGGGCCGTACTCACCTAATGGACGCCACTCCGGTGACACTTGGCCAGGAGTTCGGCGGGTTTGCCGCACAGGTGGAAGAAGCCATCGAGCGTTTGGAGTCTTCGGCGGCGCGAGTAGGCAGGTTGCCTCTTGGCGGCACGGCGGTCGGTACCGGAATTAACGCTCCACATGGTTTTGGTGCAGCTGTCATTGAGCGTTTGGCGCAGCGCACCAACTTGCCCCTATCGCCAGCCCCCGATGCTTTCGCGGCCCAGAGCGCCCGCGATGCTTTGGTTGAGGTATCGGGACAATATCGGGCGGCGGCCGTGGCTTTCATCAAGATTGCCAACGATCTGCGCTGGATGGGGTCGGGACCGCGCACCGGTCTTAGCGAAATTCATATCCCCGATCTGCAACCAGGCTCTTCTATCATGCCCGGCAAGGTGAACCCTGTTATTGCCGAAGCGGTGACCCAGGTAGGGGCCCAGGTGATTGGGAACGACGCCGCGGTGGCCTTTGGCGGTTCACAAGGCAACTTCGAGTTGAACGTTTATTTGCCGATGATGGCGCGCAACATGTTGGAATCGGGCCGTCTACTGGCCAATGTGGCCAAGGTGTTTGCAACCCGCATGATTGACGGTATCGAGGCCAATGTCGAGCAATGCCGCACGTATGCCGAATCGTCACCTTCGATCGGTACTTCGCTGAACCCTTACATTGGGTACGAGCGTGCCGCCGAAGTGATTAAAGAATCTACGGCCACTGGCAAGAGCATCCGCGACATCGTGTTGGAACGTGAGCTGCTCACCAACGAAGAGCTGGACAAAGCCCTCGACGTCATTTCCATGACCAAGGGCGGGATTATCAAGTAGCCCTTAGGCTATTGGGCTGGCTGGCCTAGGTTTGGCGTGGTGTTACGCGCCTAGGTTCCAGCCGGCCTATGTACAAACCGGCTTGGCGTTAAGCTGGTTTAGGTTTCGGCCAGAGCTGGGCTGCCCGGGTAGGGGCGGGGGTCAGAGCCACCCGGTACATGCGGTGCGCTCCAGTGCAAGCGCAATGCCAACCGTTTGGTCACGTCACGCCACTCAAGTGGATTCCAACCTTCGGCTTTGCCAACGATGGAACCTTCTTGGGCCACGTGAATCAGCGCTGGCAATGATTCCAGTTCAGCAGCTTTCACAAAGGCACGGTCGGGGTCACACAGCACAAAGAATTCTTTGGTGATCGGACCTAAAAACGCTTTGGCTTCCTCGTCGTCGCCCGCCACAATTAGCGTCACGCGAACGTCGGCTGGACGGAAATGTTCTAGAACTCGACGGGCTGTGTCGAGAATCCAGGCACTTTCGTGTGTGTAGGGGTCTAACACGACAGCCGCAATTGGAAAGTTGGTCAGCCATTCACCAAGCGGTCGGGCATCGTGGTCGATGGGCTTTAGCTGAACGTCAAGAGGGACTTGGGTGCTCACATTGGAAGAAGATAGTCCGCATAACGCCTCAGACTCGACCCGAGACTAGATTGACTCCTATCGTCAAGTGATAAACCACCTCAAAACTGGAGATTAAATGCGTAGCGCCAAGGACTTTTTTCAACCGCTGGCAGTAGGGGCGCCAACCCCAGTTCGTGAGATCCCTTTCCGACCTTCACGGATGATTCACTTCTTCCCTGCCGCTAACCCGAAGATGGTGGCCAAAGCCGGTGATATGGCTGATCAGGTGGATATTTTGTTGGCGAACCTGGAAGACGGGGTTCCGGCTAGTGACAAAGAAGCAGCGCGTGCGGGCTTGCTAGAGGTTGGCAAGGCTTGGGATCGAACCGATACTCAGCTTTGGACCAGAATTAACTCGCTCGACTCGCCTTGGGTGCTTGACGACCTGACGGCGATTGTTTCTGAAATTGGCGACAAAATTGATGTGATCATGGTGCCCAAGGTGGAGGGTGCCGAAGACATTCACTACATCGACCGACTCTTGGCGCAGCTTGAAGCTAAGGCTGGGCTAACCCGCCCGATCTTGGTGCATGCCATTTTGGAAACTGCTCGGGGCATGAACAATATCGAGGAAATCTGTGGCGCTTCTCCTCGGATGCAGGGCATGTCGCTTGGCCCGGCTGACTTGGCTGCCAACCGGCGCATGAAAACTACTCGGGTGGGTGGTGGCCACCCCGGTTATTTGGTCCGTGAAGATGCCAATCCAGATGATGCTGACGCTCCCCGGGCAACTTTCCAACAAGACCTATGGCATTTCACTATTGCTCGCATGGTTGATGCTTGTGCCGCGCACGGCATCTTGCCTTTCTACGGGCCTTTTGGCGACATTTCTGACACCGTGGGCTGCGAAGACCAGTTCCGCAACGCCTACCTGTTGGGCTGTGTGGGGGCATGGAGTTTGCATCCGGTTCAGATTGGTATCGCCAAGAAGGTTTTCAGTCCCGATGCCGCCGAGGTTGAGCACGCCCAGCGGGTAATTGAAGCTATGGGTGACGGTACCGGTGCTGTCATGCTCGATGGGAAGATGGAAGATGATGCTTCAGTCAAGCAGTGTCACGTGGTGCTCGATTTGGCCAAAGAACTGGCCGAACGTGACCCCGAGCTAGCCGAGCTTTACGGTTTCTAGGAGATCCAGCTAGTGACAACTCAAAATTATCGTCCTCGCCGTTCGGTGCTCTACATGCCAGCGGCCAACGAACGGGCGTTGGAAAAAGCGCAAACTATTCCGGCTGACGCTCTGATCTTCGATCTGGAAGACGCCGTGGCACCCGATGCTAAAGAAACAGCTCGTAGCCAGGCTGTGGCGGCGGTCGAATCGGGAGCATATGGTGCGAAAGAGCTAACCATCCGCTGTAACGGACTCGACACCCCTTGGGGTGGGAATGATATTGCCGCCGCGGTGGCTGCCAAACCGGCGGCCATTGTTATTCCGAAAGTTTCCAACGCTGCGGTGCTGCACGAAGTGGCCCGCCAAATAGAAAATGCCGACGCCGCAAGCAACACCACCATTTGGGCCATGGTCGAAACACCACAAGCCATGTTCAACGTGCGTGAAATCGCCGGGTTTGAACGGGTAAGTGTGCTGGTAATGGGCACCAATGATCTTGCCAAAGAGCTACATGCTCAACTTGTCGCTTCACGTGCCCCGCTTTATCCGCACTTAGCAACCGCCTTATTAGCGGCTCGCGAAGCTGGCAAAATCATTTTGGATGGCGTATACAACGACGTTCGCAATGCTGAAGGTTTCGAAGCCGAGGCTCGGCAAGGTTTCGAAATGGGTTTCGATGGTAAGACGCTGATTCATCCTTCCCAGGTCGAACCCACCAACGAAATTTGGGCCCCCACCGAAGACGAAATCGACCTAGCACGACGTACCATCGAAGCGTTCAATGAGGCTGAAGCTGAAGGTCGTGGGGTTATCACCGTCGATGGTCGTATGATCGAAAACCTTCATGTTGATAATGCTCGCCGTACATTAGCTACCGCTGAGGCCATTGCGGCACTTGGCTAATTCGCTTCTCTAGCTGGGAATCTGCCATGCATCCCATCGAACGTCTTAGGTATGTGGCTCGCGCTTCGGGCGTGGGCCACGACCTTCTAGCTCGTGAAACCGCCGGGGCTCTGGCTGCTTTCAGTGACGACCCTGCCGGGTTGGTTACGGCTTGTCGTCGCATTGTGGCTCGTCATCCCACTTCAGGGCCGATGTGGTGGCTAGCTTCTCGGGTGCTGACTTCGGTTGAGCCCATGTACGAGGCTTGGCAAGCCGTGGAAGAACTGGCCGACGACCCGACTCCGAATGAGCTTCTGCATTCCCTGGAAGCTGACTTAACGGTGGCGGTGTTGGGTTGGCCTGAACTGGTGGGCAATGTGTTGCTTCGCCGTGGAGATTTGTCGGTCTACGTGGTGGATATCCACGGTGAAGGGACCGGACTAGCGGCTCGTCTGGCTTACAGCGACATCGAGGTGGCCGAGGTGCCAGCAGTGGGGTTAGGTGCTGCAGTAGCTGATGCCGATTTGTTGCTGCTTGAAGCTTCGGCCATTGGACCAGACCAATTCTTGTCGATCGCCGGGTCTATCGCCGCCGCTTCGGTGGCGAAAACAGCTGGTATTCCGGTTTGGCTGGTGGGTGGTGCTGGGCGACTAATGCCGAAGCGGGTGTGGGAGGCGCTGGTGTCGTTTCTACCGCAGGACGAACCGTGGTACGCCGATGATGAGGTGGTATCGCTCTCACTCGTTGATGCCATTGTGGGGCCCGTCGGCCCTGAAGGTGTGGCCGAGGCGCTGCTTCGCACAGACACCCCGGTCGCACCTGAACTTTTCGTTCGCCTCTAGCTAGTTGCCTGTCAAACGCAGGGTCAGCTAGCCGCTTGAGCGTCAGCAACTAGGCGTCGGGCAATAACCTTGAGCGCTAAGGTTTCATCGGCACCTTCGAAGATGGAAAGCACTCGGGCATCTACGAAGTAGCGGCTAACCGGGTATTCTTCGGCGTAACCAAATCCACCGTGAATTTGCATGGCTTCACGGGTCACCCACTCGGCGGCCCGACATACATAGGCCTTCACCATCGAAGCTTCTAAGCTGCCTTCACCGTTGGCCATCATGTGAGCAACAGCGTATGAGAATTGGCGGGCGGCCTGGATAGTGGCTGCCATGCGGGTGAGTTTCACCTGGGTTAGTTCGTAGTCACCTACTGGCTGACCAAACACCTTGCGGTCATTGGCGTAAGTTACCGCTTCTTCATAAGCCGCTTGCATTACGCCCACAGCTCGGGCCGCGGTCTGTAGACGACCGTTTTCGAAACCCGACATTTGGTAGTAGAAACCGCGGCCTAAGCCACCTTCGCCACCAACCTGGTTCTCGGCTTTCACAAACCAGTTATCAAAGGCGATTTCGTAGGAATGCATGCCCCGGTAACCAATGGTGTCAATCGGACGGCCTTCCATTTTGCCACCGCCAGCGGCACCCCCTTCAGCACCGGCTTCCTGAATGAATTCGAAACCTTCGCCTTCACCAATTTCTTTGGGCACACAAAATAGGGTCAAACCACGGTGGGTCTTGGAGCGGTCAGGGTCGGTGCGAGCCAAAAGCATCAATACGGTTGCCCGGGCCCCAAAGGTGCACCAGGTTTTAACACCGTTGATCAACCAGCCACCTTCGGTGGGTGTGGCGGTCACTTTAATGTTGGCCACATCCGAGCCGTAGTCGGGTTCGGTTACCGCAACCGCCGCCATGTCTTCGGCCGAAGCTAGTCGGGGTAGCCAGTATTGTTTTTGTTCTTCGGTACCGCCGGCTTCCAACGCCCGAGTCAGAATTTCGGGCCGGGTAATGAGTGAACCGCCAGCACCCAATGAACCGCGTGACAGTTCTTCGGTGGCCACCACCATACCCATGTAGTCACTTTCGGTTCCGGTGGCGAAACCGCCATATTCTTCCGGTACCGACATAGCGAAACCACCCATTTCGGCCAAGCCCGAGATGATTTCTTCGGTGATATCACCGTTGGTGCGGTGGATGTGTTCGGCCACCGGAACAATCTTGTCCTCGGCAAAACGGCGGAAGGTGTCTTGCACCATTTCGAAGTCTGCGTCGAGGTGGTTGGGCCCGGCTTGGCCCGCTAGACCCGCTAAAAACTTGGGATCACGATGCTCAGCTACAAACGCCCGTGTGGAATCGAGAGCATCGGCACTAATGCCCCACACCCTTTCGCGTCCAAAGAGCTTGCTGGCCAGCTCGGCAATAGCGTCGGCGATGAATGCGGTGGTGAGCCCAGCCTCAAGCGTGCCTTTGGCCCCGTATTCGAGCATGGCCCGACCGGTGGCCACCGCTGAGGCAGCATGGGCAAGGTCGTAGGCCAAAACTTGGTCGTCGTCTACGTTCCCAGTAGCGGCAAGGTGAGCGGTGGCGGTGGTAACTACCTCGTCGGCAGCGTCGATGGCTGCGCGAGCAGCGTCGAGATCAGGTGCGGTCATGGCACAAGATTACCGAAGGGGCCCTCGACTTGTCAGTCTGGCACTAGGGCTTGCGCGCTGGAGCTGTTATGAAGCGGTGAGGAAGTCAATAATTAACTTGTTCGCTACTTGGGGCTGCTCAACCAGCATGAAGTGCCCCGCGTTTCTAATAACTTGAAAGCTTGAGCCGGAAACGTTGAGTTCGGCCTTGGCCCCCTCGGCCACTTCTAGGCCCACACAGCCGTCGTTCTCGCCGTGAAGATACAGCAGTGGCTGACCGGGAATGGTGCCACCGGCACTTTGTGCCGCCGCGTACGTTTCGCTACGTGGACCATCGCCGAGGGTGGCGCGGTAGTAACCCAAGGCCGCTGCCAGGTTGGCCGGATCGCTAAGCGCCCCTTTTACCTTGGCGATATCTTCGGTGCCGTCGAAGCCAGGCGACCAGTCAGACCACAAGCCATCAATAAACGCCATGTCGTTGTGGGGTACCACCAGATCGGAAAGGGCATGTTGAAAAAAGAACATGTACCACGACCGTTTAACCTGGGTGTAGTCGAAGAACGCGGCGCCTAGACCACCACCGGGCGGAACCGCAGCTCCTACCACCTTTCGCCAACGTTGCGGTTGGTAATTAGCGGCACCGTAGGCGGCTGGTGCTCCCCAGTCGTGCCCAATGATGACTGCCGATTCGTCGCCACCTAATGCTTCATGTAAGGCGCAGGCATCTGCCGACAGAGCCCCGGTTTGATAAACCCCATCACTAGGAATTTCCGTGGGTGAATAGCCACGCATGAAGGGGGCCACCGCTCGAAATCCAGCTTCTGCGAGGTCGATTAAGAGGTGGCGGTAGGCCCAAGCCGTGTCGGGAAAACCGTGCAGACATAACGCCAGAGGTCCTTCACCTGCGCTTAGGTAAGCGAACTCTAGAGTCTCGGTCGCGATGCGCCCTTCAGTAATCTTCATCACACAAATCTAGGCTGGTTAGACCCAAATTGTAATTTGAGATTTAGGTCACATTGGTTGCCCAGCTGCGCGTCGAGCCAGTTACGCTTCGTAGTTCGGGAAGGGGGGTTAGGCACCTTTGGCCAACGTGACATTTTACGGTGTTAGGGGCTCTACGCCCTGCCCAGCACCCGAGAACATACGCTTTGGTGGCAATACCGCTTGTGTCGTAATCGAGCGTGACGGTCACAATCCGATCATTCTCGACATTGGTACTGGCTTGCGTTTTTTTGGTGAGTCTTTGCCTCATGATGGCAGCTTTCGAGGCAGTGCTTTGGTCACGCACATGCACTGGGATCACATTCAAGGCTTGCCGTTCTTCGTACCGATTCTGCTGCCGGGCGCAGCGTTCGACATCTATGGGCCAATCTTGGAAGGCGGCGAGACCCTAGAGCACGCCTTCAGCGACTTCATGCGACCGCCGTATTTCCCGGTCACCATCGCAGATTTGAAGGGCAAAATCCGTTTCCACGGCTTAGGTGCAGAAACACGTCTCATCGAAGGTGCCACCGTCACGGCGCGACCAGTTCCTCACAAGGGTGTGACTAATGGGTACCGCGTTGAGTTTGAAGGCACCGTTTTGGTTTACATCAGTGATCATCAACAGCCCTTACACGATGAGAAACACGTTGACGACGCGGTACTCGAGTTGTGTCATGATGCTGATGTTTTAATTCATGATGCTCAATACACGGCGGCCGAATTCACCCAAAAATACGATTGGGGCCATTGCACCATCGATTATGCCCTTGAAGTTGCTCGACAAGGCGGGGTGAAACAACTAGTACTTTTCCACCACGATCCTGCCCACGATGACCGCTGGCTGGCAGCTATCGAACAAGAAGCAGTGGCCGCGGCCGCTGGAGAGTTCGAAGTAATTGCTGCCTATGAAGGCTTGGTGCTCAAGTACCCCTAACTAGCAGCGCTAAGGTAGAACCCAGCTAAACCCGCACGTTTGGCACCAGTTCTGGCTAGCCTCATGGCCGTGATTATGCCCGAAGAATTCCAGATAACCGAGCAGAACTTTCGTGACACGCTGAGCTATTACCCAACTGGGGTCTCGGCAGTCTGTGCTCTCTGGGATAACCAACCCGTTGGCATGACCATCGGATCATTCTTTTCCATCTCTCTAGATCCACCGTTGGTGGGTCTCAGCGTTCGTCAAGGTTCTGGTACCTGGCCCAAAATCGCTGAAGCCGGGGTTTTCGCGGTCAACGTGTTAGCCGAGAACCAGCGCCATATCGCCGCAGCGCTAGCGGCTTCAGGCGACGACAAGTTTGGAGACATTGGTTGGCATTCGGGCGTGACTGGGTCTCCCTTGGTCGAGGGCTCATTGGCGCATGTGGAATGCGTAATCGATCAGACTTTGCCCGTTGGCGACCATTGGATTGTGGTTGGTCGTGTAGTTAATCTCGACACGCACCCCGAGGCAGACCATAAGGTTGAGCCCATGTTGTTTTACCGCCGCGGTTACGGAACCTTCGAGGAGCGAAGCTGATATGGCTATTTATTCTTTAGGTGAGTTGGTTCCGAAGATTGACCCCACGGCTTACATCCACCCCGAAGCGGTGGTGATAGGCGACGTGACCATTGGGGCCGAGTCGAGCATCTGGCCGGGGGCGGTGTTGCGTGGCGACGATGGTGGCATTTTCATCGGGGAGCGCACTTCCATCCAAGACGGCACCGTGGTGCACACTACGCCCATGTTCCCTACTCGGGTGGGCAACGATTGCGTGGTGGGCCACATTGTGCATCTGGAAGGCTGCATTATCCACGATGGAGCATTGGTGGGCTCGGGTTCAGTGGTTTTACATAACGCCCATGTGCATTCCGGTGCAATTGTAGGTGCCAACGCCGTTGTGCCTAACCAGATGGTGGTGCCAGCAGGATCGATGGCTTTGGGGGTACCCGCCAAAATTCGACCCGACGCTGCTGATCCGCTGCACATAACCGCCGGGGTGGAATTCTATGTTCAGCGGGGCAAGCGTTACGCCGCAGAGCTTAAGCGCCTCGACTGAAATAGCGCGGGGCACGGTAGCCGGGCCCGATTTGGGGTCGCCCCGACTTGGCCGTCCAGCGCCATTGAACCGATATCCGACCACCAGTGGGCTTTGAAACGCCTGGCACGCCGTGGAGCCAGTTTTCCTGGCAAGCGCCGCCCATCACAATTAGGTCGCCTTCGCCGGGGGCCAAGTCGTGCAGAGCGGCAGTGGAAGTATTCGAAGTGGATGAAGCATGGCGCGGGCTCAAGTGGAATGGTCGTCTGGCGCCCAGAACTAACAGGGCGATTACCGTGCGGTCTAGCCAGCGCATGTCACGGTCGCGGTGCATGGCAAGCAAGTCATTTTCATTGCGGTAATAGCTAAGGGCATAACCGGTGAACTGAATTCCGTAGTGGTGCTGAAGTTTCCGCCAGGTCGTACGGATAGCATCGTGCGGAATTTCACTGTTCGAGCGTGAGCTTGCACTTAAGCGTCGTTCGGGAATGTTTCGTTCATAACGGAAGACATTTCCTTGATACCAATCGGTTTGATCCCGAACCGTTTCAAAGACTTCCTGAGCATCGGCGTTAAGGTAGGTCAAGAAGTTACGCGCGATGTCGACCCACGAGTTTTCGTCGAGTTGAAGGCGCTCAAAGGGCATTGCGTTGGCGCTTGAGAGGGGGCTTGCCATTGCTTATTGACACTAGAGCTTGTAGTTGCAACCAGCCATTAAGAATCGCTTGTGACTTTCATCACTTGGAGTTGTGGTATCGCTAGTTTAATTCGTTAGACTCTTTAACTATTCCGTTGGGCGGAGCGGAAGCGTTAGTTTTTCCTAAAGGGGATGTAAGTCATTTCTAGTGACAGTAGTTTGCCTGTAAGCGCGGGTTGGGCCCTGCTCCGCAGCCGGGTCTCAGAACAACGTTGGGGCATCGCGGCCGGTGTCTTTGTCGGTCTGTTGTGGACCGTTGGTAAAGTTGCAGTGCCTTGGGTAGTTAAGCAAGGCATTGACCGTGGCATTGAGGCCAATCCACCCGATACAGGCCAGATCCGATTTTGGGCCATCATGGTGCTCATAGCTGGCGCCAGTTCCGTGGTGTTCGCTGGTGCTCGTCGCTATTTGGCCTTCAAGGAAGCCCGCCAAACCGAGCGAGTGTTGCGCGACCAGGTGTTCACCCACATCCAGCGTTTGCATTTCGGGTATCACGATGAAACCCAAGCCGGTCAGTTGATGAGCCGCGGTAACACCGACCTGCAACAAATTCAGTCGTTTATGGTCATGATCCCCGTGACCATCTCTAACGCCGTGATCGTGCTGGCCGTAACTGTTCTGTTGCTCACCATCGACCCCATTCTGACCATCTTCGCTTTGGGTTCCTTGCCTATTGTCAACGTCTTAGGCCGTCGATTCTCGATGCGTCTTTTCCCCACTGTTATGGGCATTCAAGAAGAATCGGCCCAGTTGGCCACCGTGGTTGACGAAACCGTCTCGGGAATTCGAGTGGTGAAAGGCTTCGGCGCCGAGGCTGCTCAAGCTGCTAAGCTAGAAGAAGAGGCCACCGATGTTTACGACATGGGTATGGCGGCGTCTCGGATCCGTTCAGTGTTCCTGCCTGCCATCGAGCTGATTCCAAACATTGGTCTGATCGCGGTGCTGGCATACGGCGGACACCAAGTGCTGAATGGCAACATGCAGATTGGTACCTTGGTGGCTTTCAACCTTTACGTTGTGTTGCTTATCCAACCGCTTCGCAGCCTGGGCATGATCATCGCTCAAGCTCAACGTGCCGCGGCTGCTGGTGCCCGGGTGGCCGAGGTGCTAGCTACCGATCCGAAGATCAAAACTCCTGCTAAGGCGGTGCCGCTACCTCGTGACCGCGACGGTCTAGGTCACGTCGTTTTCCGCGATGTGCACTTTGGTTACTCGGCTGATTCCAAGGTTTTGAATGGCTTAGATTTGGAAATCAAGGCTGGCGAATCGATTGCCTTGGTTGGTGCTACGGGTTCTGGAAAGAGCACCGTGGCAAGGCTATTGCCTCGTTTCTATGAAGTTGACTCGGGCATTATTTCCATCGATGGCGTGTCAATTGATGACATTGAACTTCTAGAGCTGCGCCGTTCGGTGGGCATTGTATTTGAAGAGACGTTCCTCTTCTCGGACACCATTGGTGCCAACATTGCCTTCGCTAAGCCCGATGCCACCTTGGAAGAGATCCGCCATGCCGCGGAACTTGCCGGGGCTGATGAGTTCATCAGAGAATTGCCCGAAGGCTATAACACCGAAATCGGTGAGCGCGGCTTTTCGCTTTCAGGTGGCCAGCGACAACGGCTGGCGATTGCTCGGGCCATTGTGGCCAACCCCAGGGTGTTAATCCTCGATGATGCAACTTCGTCGGTTGACCCCACTAAAGAACACGAGATCAGAGATGCTTTGGCCGAAGTGATGCAAGGCCGCACCACGATCGTGATTGCCCACCGACCGGCCACTATTGCTTTGGCCGACCGTGTGGTGTTGCTTGATCAAGGCAAGATCATTGCCGAGGGCACCCACGACGAATTGTTAAGTACGAACGCTGAGTACCGCCTGGTTTTGGCGGCGGCTCGCAATACAACCGCTGCGGCGGAGGAGGTTTCGCCGTGAGAAGCTGGGGAGGCGCTGGTGGCGTTAGCGAAGAAGACAAGCTAGACGCTGCCCAAGCCAAGCACGTCATGAGTCGTGCCTGGAAGATGATGCAACCTTACCGAGGTCGGGTTTGGGCTTCGATCGCATTCATTACCCTCTACACCTTTACCATTTTGGCAGGTCCATATTTGGTGAAGTGGGCCATTGACTCGGGCATTAGCAAAGGCAATGCCAGTGTTTTGAACACCGCCATTGGGCTGTATGTGGTGGTTGCCATAGCTGCGTATTTCACTCAGCGAATGTCGATTGTGACTTTGGCCAAGGTGGGCGAAGGCTTCCTGCGAAGTCTGCGCATTAATGTCTTCAACCACCTACAGCGCATGTCGATGCCTTTTTATGACCGAGAAAAGGCCGGTGTGGTCATCTCTCGCATGACCTCCGATATCGATTCCATGCAAGAGCTAGTTCAAATGGGCTTGATCAGCTTTGTATCAGCTTTCTTGCTCTTGAGCATGGCCTTTATCACCCTGCTTATTGTTTCGTGGCAGCTTTTGTTGATCTGTGCCTTGGTCATCCCGATCGTGGTGGTGGCCAGTATCAAATTCCAGCGTGACTCGAACAAGGCCTATCTGATTGTTCGTGACCGGATTGGTAACACCCTTTCAGCGCTGCAAGAAGGTATCGCTGGTGTTCGAATCATTCAGGCCTATGGTCGCCAAGAAATTCAAACCGAGCGTTTTGCTTCGGGGAACCAAGATCTCTACGACGCCCATATGGATTCGGTGCGTATCCAGTCTTGGTATGTGCCGCTAATTGAATATGCGGGCCATTTCACCACCGGTTTGGCTGTTGGTGTCGGTGGTTACATGGTGAGCCGCGACATGATTCAGGTGGGTACCGTGGTGTTCTTCGTGCTCACCCTCTCTAACCTTTTCGAGCCGATTCAGCAGCTCAGCCAGCTATTCAACCAGTTGCAGTCATCGGGTGCGGCGCTTGAGAAGCTGTTCCAGCTGCTCGACACGGAAGTTGATGTGCCCGAGCGCCCCGGTGCCGTCGACTTGCCTGAACGTGGTGAAATCAAGGTCGACAATGTGGTTTTCCGTTATTCACCGGATGGTGACAACGTTCTTTCTAACGTCAACTTGAGTATCGCTCCCGGCGAACGCTTAGCGCTGGTTGGGCCCACCGGTGCTGGTAAGTCCACGCTGGCCAAACTGATTGCACGATTCTACGACCCTGTTGAAGGCTCGGTATCTATGGGTGGCGTTGATATGAAAGACGCCACCGCTCGCTCTTTGCGCGACCGTATCGTGGTGGTGCCTCAAGAAGGTTTCTTGTTCCACGGCACAATCATTGACAACATTCGTTTGGTGCGGCCCGAGGCCTCGGTAGACGAAGTACAAGCGGCGCTAGATTCGCTGGGGTTGCGTCAGCGTTTTGCCGAGTTGCCCCAAGGTTTGGATACCGAGGTGAACGAGCGTGGTTCACGTTTGTCAGCCGGTGAGAAACAGCTAGTTTCGTTGGCCCGCGCGGCGCTGGTAGACCCGTCGGTGTTGGTGTTAGACGAAGCTACTTCAAGTCTTGATCCAGGTACCGAGGCCTTGGTGGAGTCGGCCCTTGAGGTGCTGATGCAAGGCCGAACGGTGATTGTGATCGCTCACCGCTTGTCGACCTCGGAACGTGCCGATCGAGTCGGCGTGGTTACCGAAGGCACCTTGCGCGAGCTTGGTACCCACGACGAACTGGTGGCACAAGGCGGCCATTACGCGGCGCTCTATGCCCAGTGGGTGGGCGGCTTGGCCACTGCCGGAGCGGCGGTCTAGCTCATTTGCGGTAGCCGGCTAGTCAGATTATTTAGCCGGTTTAGCTCTCGGCTGCTTCAGCTTCTTTCAAGCTGGCAGCCAGAGTGTTCCAGGCCAAAGTGGCACACTTAATTCGAGTGGGGAACTTCACCACACCACGCAGGGCTTCCAGTTCGCCCATGTCAACCTCGAGCGTGTTGATTTCCGGCTCTGGAGCGCCATCTTCGGCGTCCAAGCTCGACTCGTGAATCGACATCATGGCCTTGAAGGCTTTGATTAATTCACGGGCGTGGGCGAAACTTTGGCCCTTTACTGCGGCCGACATCATTGATGCCGAAGACTGGCTGATTGAACAACCTTGGCCTTGAATTCGAATGTCAGTGATGGTGTCGCCATCAGCTTCCACAAAGACGGCAATCTCGTCACCGCATAGCGGATTGTAACCCTCCGAGCGCACCGCCGGTGGAACAGGCAATTCGCCTCGGTTCCTCGGGCTGCGGTAGTGGTCGAGAATGATCTCGCGGTATAGATCTTCTAGTTCATGCATCGGTTCTATCCAGGTTCTTGGCGATACTCGGCGTGAGGGGCATTTGGCGTGGTGGAGGCTTAGCGTAAAAGGAGCTAGACGTGACGGTTGATCGGCTGGGAAGTGGCTCGTATTCTGCTAGGCGGTAGCCGCTTGGGCTAGGCGCTAGCAGCATGGCCTTAGAAGGCAAAAAACTTCTCTGCCGATTCTAGAGCGTTAGCCAGAGCATCAATGTCGGTTTCATCGTTGTAAATGTAGACCGAAGCTCGTGCCGTAGCACCGGCGCCGAGCCTCCGCATTAGCGGTTTGGCGCAGTGGTGACCGGCCCGAACATACACGGCTTCTTGATCGAGAACCTGGGAAATATCGTGGGGGTGCAGATCGCCGAAAGCGAATGACAGCACGCCGCCGCGCCGCTTGGGATCAGCAGGCCCATGAATCGTAATCGTGTCGCCAAAGCGTTCGTCCAAAGTTGCCAGAGCATAACTAGTTAGCTCTATTTCGTGTTGGCGCACGGCTTCCATACCCAGGCCGCTGAGGTAATCCACGGCGGCACCAAACCCAATGATTTCGGCAATTGGAGGGGTGCCCGCTTCAAACTTGTGGGGAACATCGGCAGTTGTGAAACCGTCTAGGCGCACATCGGCAATCATCTCGCCGCCACCTAGAAACGGAGGCATGGCTTCCAAAAGTTCATGACGAGCCCACAAGGCACCCACACCAGTTGGGCCACACATTTTGTGAGCTGAAAACGCGATGAAGTCGGCACCCATTTCCACCACATTGGTAGGCAGATGCGGCACATATTGGCAAGCATCTACTAGCGCCAGTGCACCTATCTGATGGGCGGCGGCTGCAAGCTTTTCAATTGGGTTAAGCGTGCCGAGTACGTTCGACATAGCCGTAAACCCGAAGAGCTTGGCGCCTTCAAGCAGCTGGTCAAGGTTGGTGAGGTCGAGCTCGCCGTCATCGGTAATTGGCACCCAGCGCAGTTCGATGCCTATTTCGGTGGCCAACATATGCCATGGCACGATGTTGGCGTGGTGTTCCATTTCGGTTAACAGCACCACATCACCGCTACGAAGATTGGCCTTACCCCACGAATACGCCACCAAGTTCAGAGCTTCGGTGGCGTTCTTGGTGAACACCACCTCGTCGGCCGAAGGCGCACCAATAAAGGTGGCAATCTTGCGACGAGCCAGCTCCATGGCGTTGGTAGCTTCTTCCGCAATTCGATAGACACCCCGGTGCACATTGGCGTTTATTGTTTGGTAATAGACGTCCATGGCGTCGATAACCGCCTGGGGTTTTTGCGAGGTGGCCGCGGAATCTAAGTACACCATTTGCCGACCGTTGATTTCTCGCTGGAGCAGCGGAAAGTCGGCTTTGATACGGCTGGTGACGAGGGTAGAAGACGTCATCTCAGTTGAGGTTCGTGTGGGGGAGAGCCATGACTACCTAGTTTAAGGCGCAGTGCCCTATTAGCACTACACGCGTAGTGGTAATTGTTTACCAAATCAGTCGGAAATTGTAGCGAGGTGATTGCCAGCGGTTTCTTTTGTGCTAGCACCTCTTGGCCTATTCGTTAAAACCTGGGAATTCCGACCCGGTGCCTACCAGCCTCGTTCAATCCATTCATCGAGATGTGGACGTTCGGCCCCGATGGTGGTGTCATCACCGTGGCCAGGCATAACCACGACATCACCGTCTAGCTTCGCAAAAAGTTCACGTTCCACCGAATTGATGATGGTCGGGAAGTCGCCACCAGGGAATTGGGTGGCACCCACTCCGCCTGGAAAGAGCGTGTCGCCGCTGAACAGTACGGGCGAACCTTCCACCTTGAAGCACATCGAGCCGGGGGTGTGGCCAGGGGTAAAGATGGTATGAAGGCGTAGTCGGCCTACAGCAATTACCGAGTCGGGTTCCAAAATAAAGTCGTAAGCGTCGAGCATTTCGGCATCTTCAGCGGTGACACCCACCTCATAGCCAGCGTCACGAACGGCGGGTACGGCCTGAATGTGGTCCCAATGTCCGTGGGTTTCAAGCACCGTGCGCACACCTAGGCGTTGGCACAGCTCTAGCAGCCGCTCGTGTTCATTGGCAGCATCGAGCAATACCGACTCGCCGGTGGCTTTGCAACGCAGTACAAAGACGTTGTTGTCCATCGGGCCAACCACAATCTTGTGAATTTCGGCTTGTTCGTCTGACCAGTGCAGGGTGTTGGGCGCGCTGTTACTCATGGCCCTATTGTGCCCGATTCCACAGTCAATGTGGCCAGGCTTCCCGGATCTTGTAGTGAGTTTTGTGCGGTATGCGAAGAAAACTCACTACAAGATCAGCTCGTACCGGTCCCGCCGGCATATTTCACGGTTCAAGCGGTGAGATCACTTCGAAGCCAAGGGCAGCGGCGGCTGGAATTTGGCTCCGGTCGAAGGTCAGGTAGCTAAGTGGTTTGGGTAGGCGATCAGCTGCCGCTAGGTGAATAGCGTCCACGGTTCGTACCGCGAAGGCAGCGCCAATTTCGGCGGCACGTGCCAGGCAACGCTCGTCCACCGGCACTACCACAAACGAGTCCCAGTCGTCGCGCAACGCCGCCCAAAGCTGTTGTTGCTGCACCCGGCTGTTGGCAACTTGATGTAGCGCCACTAGTACTTCGGTGCGAGCTAAGGCTGAGGCACACCACGTGTCATCGTCGGCCATGGCCTGTAACACCAGGTCGCGCCCCTCTTCGGCAATGTAGCGTTTTACCAAGGCCGAAGTGTCAATGGCGATGGTCATGTGCTGCCTCGCATGGCATCTATACTGCTGCGAAAGCCGGTATCGACGGGCGCTTCGATGGGTTCGGGTGCCGCTGGGTGATCACCACGTCGAGGGGCACGTGCCAAGCCCGAGGCGAAAAGGTCGTCAAGGGTGGCACCGCCAACAGGGGTGAGGGGCCCTAGCTGCGCCATGGGCTGGCCATCCACAGTTACGATTATGCGCTCTCCGTCGGCGGCACGGCGTACGAGTGCGGCTACTTGGTTGCGTAGCTCGCGGATGCCAATGCGCTCTAATGCGCCAGACGATGGATCAGGTTTCGAACTCTGCGCTGACGAATCGGCGGAAGCTTCGTTTTGATGCTGGCCGCCTACGTTTCTATTTGCCATGAGAACAACTTCTTGCCATCACGACAACTTAGCTCAGCCCCGCATGCATAGCGGGCGACCATAAGACCGCCAATACCAAAGGTGTGTAGCTCATGTGTACACATTGCGGTTGGCGCGCCGCTGCCAGCTTGGTTAAGGTATCTGCAGTCCGGTTAGGCAGTAAGCGCCAGCCAAGTTTATCCCGAGGGGGAAACACGTGAACTTCGCATTCAGCGAGGAGCAAGAAGAGCTCCGCCGTATCGTCCGCCAGTTCCTCGACACCAAGTCGTCGGAAGAAGCCGTACGTGAGCAGATGGAAACTGAAAACGGTTTCGACGCTGCCGTTTGGAACCAGATGGGCTCCGAGATGGGCCTGCAAGGTCTAATCGTGCCCGAAGAGTTCGGTGGCCAGGGCTATGGCTACGTGGAGCTGATTGTGGTGCTGGAAGAAATGGGCCGTCGTCTCCTTTGCGCCCCATACTTCTCAACCGTGGTATTGGCTGCTAACACCTTGTTGCAGTCAGGTGACGAAGCTGCCAAGTCGGCTCACCTGCCTGGTATCGCGTCGGGTGAAACCATTGCTACTTTGGCCCTCACCGAGGCCAATGGTCGTTGGGATGCCGAAGGCGTAACCCTGCCCGCCACCAAGTCGGGCGACGCCTGGACGCTCAGCGGCGAGAAGATGTTCGTGCTCGATGGCCACACCGCCAATCTCATTATTGTGGCGGCTCGCACCGACAACGGCGTGTCACTCTTCGCTGTCGATGGCGACGCTTCCGGCCTTACTCGTACGCCTTTGGCCACCATGGACCAAACCCGCAAGCAGGCCAAGCTTGAGTTCTCGAATACCCCCGCCACTCTCATTGGTGAAGAAGGCAAGGGCTGGGACACTCTCTCAACCGTTCTCGACCTAGCTGCGGTTGCCCTTGCGGCCGAGCAGGTAGGTGGCGCTCAAGAGTGCCTCGACACCTCAGTTCAATACGCCAAGGACCGTGTACAGTTCGGTCGTCCCATCGGTTCTTTCCAGGCCATCAAGCACAAGTGTGCCGACATGTTGCTGGAAGTTGAGTCGGCTAAGTCGGCTGCTTACTACGCCGGCTGGTGCGCCGCCGAGATGAACGACGAGCTGCCTGCTGTGGCCAGCCTGGCCAAGGCCTACTGCTCGGAAGCCTATTTCCATACCGCTGCCGAGAACATCCAAATTCACGGTGGTATCGGCTTCACCTGGGAGCACCCAGCACACCTGTACTTCAAGCGCGCCAAGTCTTCCGAACTGCTCTTGGGCGACCCAACCTACCATCGCGAGCTTCTTGCCCAGCGCATTGGAATCTAGCTTGTAGCGCTTTATTTACTATCAGTAGTTAAAGGTGGTGGCATCGCAACAGCGGTGCCACCATTTGGTTTTTCGGTCCATCTCCGTGCGGTGGCGTACGCTTAGGGACTAGTGGAACTTCTTGTCATTGCTTTGGGTGTTGTTGCGGTTTTCGTGTTGGCCTTGGTGGCGGTCGGACGGGTGAGTGCCAGTTTGGCCCGCGACCCGCACCGGATGATTTACGATGTGGAGCAGTCGCTTGAGTTTGTGGCGGAGGCCTTACCAAGCGAGGTGACCGCCGAGCTTTCTTACGATGATGTATCGGTAATCTTGCGGTTCTTTCACGACTACATGCACGAAATGGGTGTTTCTACTACCGCCGGGGAAGACGAGGCCCGCCCTGGGCCTGCGGTGGTTGATCTGGACACGGGTGTGCACCAAGTAATCGCTCGTGCTGCGCTGGCAGATGTCCATTATCGCCAAAGTGATGTGGAGGCTGTGGTGTCGGCACAAATGGAATATTTCGCCGCTATTGGCGTGTTGGGTACCCCTGTTGAAGGCCCTGATTTAGACGATTTATAGACTCTTGTCACACAATGATCACACTCGAGCCTTTCTATCCGATAACATTGGCGTACCGAAGAAAGGAGGTGGTCCAACTGAGCAGTAAACTCTTTGGGATCTCGGAGGTGGCTGGCCACTAAAGGCCTGCTGGACCTTTTGGTGAATACCACCATCCACCGTCAAGGCGTACGGCTAGGAATTGGTCCCGCCTAGTATCAACGTACCTTTGAGATATCCAGTACTCAGAGGAAGGGAAGGCCCACCAGGCTTTCCCTTCTTCGCGTTTTGCGAGCGATCGGTAGCGCCACCGCCTGGCTGCTAACTCAGCCACGCTTCTGTATCAGTGGGGTTCGTGGGTCGTGGTTGTGTCCGCAGTGTTACGGTGCGAGCTGGCTTCGAACTTCTGTGAGGTTGCGTTCTATGCTGGTGCCATGAAACGACCATTACGCTTCGAACATCATCGTTATGTGGGTGACAAGCGCACACAAGTTGTTTATGACATGGATGCCGACGATGTTGACGAAGACATCATCAACGAGCTGATGGAATCGGAAAAGTATCTGTGTTTCGGTCCTGACACCTTGGTGGAAGCGCGCAACCGCAACTACCGGCTCTGGAAGGGCCATAGCGTCGCCAGTTGAGCGAATATCGCTTTAACGTTGACGGCAACGAACTGGTGGGGCATTTGGCTGTCCCCGAGGATGCCACTGGCTCCAACTTGCCAGGCGTTGTAATTTGTCATGGGTTTCCCGCCGGGATCGGTGGTGGTGCTAACGCGGCGCGAACATTTCCAGAGTTGGCTGATCGCCTGGCCAACGAAATGGGCTGGGTGGCGCTGTGTTTCACCTACCGGGGTTGCGGCGCTTCGGAAGGGAACTTTTCTCTAGCGGGATGGCTGCGAGACACCCGTGGGGCCATTGCCGAGGTGAGGAACCATCCGCTGGTCGATCGGGTTTGGGCGGTTGGCTTTGGCACTGGCGGGGCATTGTCTATTTGTGCGGCCGCATCCGATTCCGGGGTGTTGGGCGTAGCAGCTCTCGGAGCACCGGCCGACTTCGACGACTGGGCGGGCCATCCTCGCCGGTTGTTCGATCACGCACGTGCCCAAAAGGCCATATCTGATCCAAAGTTCCCCGAATCTTTCGAGCAGTGGTCTCGCGAGCTGCGGGAGATCCGGGCGGTGGCGTGTGCTTCCGAGATGGCACCACGACCGCTGCTTATCTTGCACGGCGCCGATGACGATTCGGTGCCTGTGTTCGATGCCCGGGTGATGGACGACGCCCACGGTCATGCCGATCTTCGCATTATTACCGGGGCGGGGCACCAGTTGCGCCACGACCCACGTGCCATCGCGGTGTTGCTTGGTTGGCTCGATCGCCAACGCCATCGTTATCGTCCGCCCACCAACAATCAGACTGGCTAACTTGCCGACCAGCTAATCTAACATCTCAAGCTAATCTTGCTTGGTTTTGCCAGCTGCCTTTTGTGCTTTCTTCCAGGCCCGCACCGCTTCTAGCGTTTCGGGGGAAGCCACATCAGCGATCGAACGTGGTTCGTTGTCGGAAAATGGTGCCGAAGCTTTTTCCCAGCCGGGCAAGGTGTGTCCGAATCGTTTGGCCAACAGGGCAATGAAGATCTTGGTCTTTTCTTTCCCGAATCCGGGTAACACCTCAAGGCGTTTGCGAAGATCTTCCCCGTCAGTGGCGTCTTGCCAGATGCGCGCCGCGTCGCCGCCGTATTGATCGCTCACGATTTGGCAGACCGATTGAATTCGTTTGGCCATGGAAGATGGAAAGCGGTGGATGGCCGGTTTCTCAGCCGCTATGGCTTCGAATCGGTCGGGATCCATATGGCTGATGGCTTCAGCGTTGAAATCGTCACCTAAGCGATCTTTTAGTTTGGTCGGCCCATAAAAGGCCATTTCCATGGTGATTTGTTGGTCAAGGATCATTCCGATTAGCAGCGCTAAGGGGTCATCGGCCAACAGGGCATCAGCTTCGGGTTTCCCGGTAATTGGCAACACGGAACTAGAGGTCATGGGGTTCTTTCAGATAGTTAGCTTGGTTGCAAAATACGACAATTCAGTGTGGTGCCACCTGGTTGTGCTACCACTTGGTTGTGGTGCCACCTGGCTGCGTGGCAAGCATGACCAGGGCGGCACCAAAGTACGGCGGTGTTAACCTTCGGGCCAAAGCTGGGCTGGGTTAGCGGCCTCAGGGTCGATTCCGTAACGACGAATGGCGTCTTCCACGACCGTTGCTTCAATGGTGCCTTCTCGTAGCAGGCCAGTCAGCACGCCTAAGACCACATGTGCAGTGTCGACTTCAAAGAAGCGACGTAGCGAAGCTCGGTTGTCGCTGCGGCCGAAGCCGTCGGTGCCAAGTGACAAGAACGTGCGTGGCACCCAGCGGGCAATCTGGTCGGGCACCATTTTCATGTAGTCGGTAACGGCCACCACCGGGCCACCCCGGCCAGAAAGCAGTTGCGTAACTCGGGGCTGGCGAGGTGCAGCGGCGGGGTGCAGCCGGTTCCACCGGTCAGCGTCGAGCGCTTCCTCGCGCATTTGTTTGTACGAAGTGGCGCTCCAAAGCTCGGCCGAAACGTCGTAGTGTTCGGCCAGCTCATCAACTGCTTCTCGGGCTGCGGTGTGGGCTGTGCCCGAGAACAAAATTGTAGCGTTATGGCTTTTGCCTTCTGGACCGGGGGCGAACCGGTATAGCCCTTCAATAATCCCAGCCACAATGTCGTCGCCTTCGGGCATGGCGGGCATTTCGTAGTTCTCGTTGTATAGCGTGAGGTAGTACATCACCGAGTTGCCAGTGCTGGCTTCGGTGGCAGGTTCACCCTTTGAATCGCCGTACATGTCGTGAATGCCGTGGCGAATAATGGCTGCGGTTTCATAGGCGAAAGCCGGGTCGTAAGCGCGCATGCTGGGCACGGTGGAAGCCAACACGTGTGAATGCCCATCGAGGTGTTGCAAACCTTCGCCTTCTAAGGTGGTGCGTCCGGCAGTGGCACCCAAGAGGAACCCTCGGGCGTGGGCATCAGCAGCCGCCCAAATAAGGTCGCCCACTCGTTGGAAGCCGAACATGGAATAGAAGGTGAAGAAGGGCACCATGGGTACGCCGTGGTTCGAATACGAGGTAGCAGCGGCAATAAAGCTGGCCATCGAACCGGCTTCGGTGATGCCTTCTTCAATTATTTGGCCGTCCTGGGCTTCCATGTAGGCCAAGAGCATGTCAGCGTCGACCGGTTCGTAATGCTGTCCGGTCGCGGCATAAATTTTGAACTCTCGGAACAGGGCATCCATTCCGAAGGTGCGGCCTTCATCGGGGATGATTGGCACTACTCGTCGTCCAAATTCACCGTCTCGCATCATGTTGCGCAGCAGTCGGGTGAAAGCCACGGTGGTAGACACGGCCTGGCTGCCCGAACCGCTATAGAACTCATCGAATGGGCCATCAGAAGGCATAGCCAGCGGACGTCGTATGGCTACCGAACGTTTGGGAAGCGAACCGCCAAGGGCCCGGCGACGGTCCATCAAATACTTGTATTCCACCGAATCAGGGTCGAGCACAATGTAGGGCGGCTCGGCATCTTCAGCTAAAGCTTCTTCGGGCACATAATCTTGCAGGTAGAGGCGTTCTCGCAGGTCACGCAGCTGAGCCTGGGTCATCTTCTTAATCTGGTGGGTGGCGTTACGGCCTTCAACGTCGGGGCCGAGCGTCCAGCCTTTAATGGTCTTGGCCAGAATTACCGTCGGCGCGCCTTTTTGTTCAACCGCCGTCTTGTAGGCCGCATAAAGCTTGCGATAATCGTGGCCACCGCGCGGCAGACTTTGAATCTCGTCGTCGGTCAGGTTTTCTACCAAGGCCCGCAAACGAGGGTCAGGCCCAAAGAACTGTTCGCGGGTGAGGTTGCCTGGCTGTACGGCGTAACGTTGGAAATCACCATCGACGGTGGTGTTCATCTTGTTGACCAACACGCCGTCGGTATCTTTAGCCAGCAGCTCATCCCATTTCGAGCCCCATACGACCTTGATCACGTTCCAACCAGCACCTCGAAACAGCGCTTCGAGTTCTTGAATAATTTTGCCGTTGCCGCGTACCGGGCCATCAAGGCGTTGCAGGTTGCAGTTAACAACCCAGGTCAGGTTGTCTAAGTGTTCGCGAGCGGCCAGCGAAATTCCGCTTAGAGTTTCGGGTTCGTCCATTTCCCCGTCACCTAAAAAGGCCCAGATACGGCTTTGAGAGGTGTCGTGAATCTCACGGTTCTCTAGGTAACGGTTGAACCGTGCGGCGTACACCGAAGTGATCGGTCCCAGACCCATCGAAACTGTGGGGAATTCCCAAAAATCGGGCATTAAACGGGGATGTGGATAGCTGGAGAGGCCATCGCGGCCGATTTCTCGGCGGAAATTGTCGAGTTGTTCTTCGCTGAAGCGACCTTCTAGAAAAGCACGGGCATAAATTCCGGGCGAACCGTGGCCTTGGAAGTAAACCTGGTCGCCACTAGTTCCGGTGTCGCGACCGTGGAAGAAATGGTTAAACCCAACTTCGGTCAGGGCCGCTGAAGACGCAAAAGTGGAAAGGTGGCCGCCAATGCCATGGGAAAGGTCGTTGGCTTTAACCACCATCACGGCTGCGTTCCAGCGAATGAACGACCGAATTCGACGTTCAATGTATTCGTCGCCGGGGAACCAGGGTTCGTTTTCGGGTGGAATGGTGTTGATGTAGGGGGTGGAAATCGAAGCTGGTATGCCAACACGAAGTTCGCGGGCGCGAATCATCAGCTTCGACAGTAAGAATCGGGCCCGGTCGGGGCCGAGGCTTGAAACGACCGATTCCAGCGACGTCAACCACTCTTGGGTTTCTTCAGGGTCGATGTCGGGGAGCTGTCGGATAAAACCGTCGATCATCATGTTTTTGTGTGCTCTCTAACGGCTTATGTGAATGAAACTTCTAATTCTTGTATAGGCGAGCTTTCGCACTGTTGCTACACGAATGTGTAAAGCTCACGAGGTGGTACTTGTTGTTTATACCGATGGTGCATGTTCTGGAAACCCTGGTCCGGGCGGTTGGGCCTGGGCCAGAGAAGATGGCGCTTGGGCCAGTGGTGCTGAACCACATACTACTAACCAGCGCATGGAGATAATGGCCGCTTTCGATGCGGTACGTTCGGCAGACGGTCCGCTGGAGATAGTTTCTGATTCCACCTACGTGGTTAATTGCTTTCGAGATCGTTGGTGGGAGGGTTGGATTAAGCGAAACTGGCTCAACTCAAAACGCGAGCCGGTAGCTAACCGCGACTTGTGGGAACCTTTCGTTGAATTGGTTCGTCAGCGCGACAACGTGACGTTTCGTTGGGTGAAAGGTCACAGTGGCGACCCGATGAACGATTTGGTCGATGCCTTGGCGGTGGCGGCGGCCCAGAGCCAAAAAGGTGGGGAAGGCACCACGCTGCCCGACGTTTCTCGCTTGCCCGCCGATACCCCGAATCCGGTTGGCGCGGCTATGGCTGGCGTGCGTAAAGACCGTCGGTTACCAAAGCTCGATATTGCGACCCATGGGGTGGTGGTGTTGGGCCACCGTCCGCCAGAGCTGGGCGGATACGAGCAGAACCCGACCAGTGACTATGTGGCTCGCCAGCTTCGTTCGGTGTTAGCGGCTAAAGCCGAGATGGATTCGTCGCTGGTGGTTGTTTCTGGTTTGCGCCTAGGTGCAGAGATGCTGGCGGCGGAAGCGGCGGTGGCTTTGGGGTTGGCGTTGGTGGTGGTCTTGCCTTTCCCGAATCCCGACCGTCATTGGCCCGCACCACAACGAAACCGTTTCGAATCACTGTGCGCGGCAGCTGATGAGGTAGTCACTTTGGAGCGTAAAGTGCCAGGCGATAATGCCGCCGTTAGTGCTTCCTTGGCGCGGCGTGATGGCTGGCTGGTGCGCAATGTGGCCTCGGCCATTTTGGTGTGGCGACAGGAACTGCCAGTCTTTCGGCGTTTAGCAGTCTCGCTAGAAGACCATTTGGGCGATGAGGTTTGGATTATCGACCCTGACCTGATGCAACCCTAACCAGGCCACAACCCTAATCAGAACGCAACCCTAACCAGGCCTAGGTGTCGTCGGTCAGGCGATAGATTTCGTTTAGATCATCGAAAGCAGCGTTTATAGACGCCATTTTTTCTTCGGCGGCTTTGCGGGCTTCAGGGTCGTTCGAGCCATGCCGGTCGGGATGATGGGTCTTCACCAGCTCCCGGTAACGTTCCACGACTTGGGGCCAAGTGGCGTTGGAGTTAAGCCCTAACTCTCGCCAGGGCATACCTTCGCTAACCGTGTCGAGATCAGCAGAAAAGCTAAAACCCTCGGCATTGCCGTTTGAATTATGCGTGCCATGGTCATAGGTCGTGCTCCAACCATCGTCGAGGTGGGTTGCATCGGTAGATGGCGCTCCGAATAGCCCGTCGAAGTTGGTGTTTTGCCATTGGGCGCTGCTGGCGGTGGGGCCAAGGTTGTCAGTACCGATTTGGGTGGCCCAGCTCATATCTTTGGGGTCGAATCGCTCGCCACCTGACTGGTCGTGTTGGGTGCCAGTTATGTGTTGTGCGCCAGCTATGTTGTCGGGCCCGTTGTTGGTAACGTCGCCGTGAATATCGTCATAGGAAGCTTCGCCCTTAGCCGGACTGCCATTACCTGGCTCTTGGCTAAACAGCTGCCACGGTTCAAGCGGTTCAGGCTCGGCCTCGGTGTGGGCCTTCTTGCCCATAGCCGCCAAACCTTCGCGGTCGGTTTTGCGTCGGTACGGGTAGCGGGGTTCGTTGGCGCGCCAGCGGCGTTCAACCGGGACGTTTAGAGGTTCGATCTGGTCCCACCACAACTGTTTTTCTTCATCGGTCATCGGTGGTGAATCGTGGGCGTCGCTACTTGGTTCATTCTTCTTTTTGAAAAAGTCTCTAAGACCCATTGCGTGTTGTCACCGATCGTTTCATGAACCCATAGCTACAGCTGACGTTCCTAGCCATGTGGTCGCCGTAAATAGTTATATCGGCTTGTAGAGGCGCTTTGGTTAGAAATCCCGTTAAATCCGATTAATTGCCTCTACGGCGTACAGGTTTTTGGCCTGGCCGACTAGTCTCGCGGCCATGGATCTTAAAGGAACTTCCGCAATTGTCACCGGTGGCGCTTCGGGCCTTGGTGAAGCTACTGCCCGTTTATTAAGCGAACGTGGCGCCCATGTCGTGATCGTCGACATGAACCCCGAAAAAGGCGAAGCCGTTGCCAAAGAATTGAACGGTGTTTTTGTGCAGGCCGACGTTACCAACACCGACGAAATCATCGCCGCTGTTGAAGCCGCCAAGGAACTCGGCCCACTGCGTTCACTGGTTACCGCTGCTGGTATCGGTGGCGGCAGTCGCACTATTGGTCGCGACGGCAGCTACGAATCAGCTCACAATCTCGAGTATTTCGCCAAGGTTGTGAATGTGAACCTGATCGGTACTTTCAACTGTGTTCGTTTGGCGGCCACCGCAATGAGCCAGACCGAACCGGTTGATGCCTCTGGTTCGCGAGGCGCGATTGTAACGGTGGCTTCGGTTGCGGCGTTTGATGGCCAAATTGGTCAGGCCTCGTATTCTGCTTCCAAGGGCGGCGTGGTCGGCATGACTTTGCCGGTTGCTCGTGACCTCGCCGTGGTAGGCGTGCGGGTGAACTGCATTGCTCCTGGTCTTATCGACACCCCAATTTACGGTTCTGGCCCGCAGTCCGACGCTTTCAAAGAAAAGCTAAAGCGCGACGTGCTGTTCCCAGACCGCTTGGGCACCGCCGACGAGTTCGCCACCATGGCCGTCGAGCTTATCACCAACGATTACATGAACGCCGAGGTCATCCGGGTGGATGGCGGCGTGCGTATGCAACCCAAATAGCACAAATAAACTTACGTTTACGGTGGCGCCGCTCAAGCCGTTGATGCCTCTGGCTCACGGCTTCGGGTGGGGTCACCGTGGCATTTTTGGCCTAGCCTTAATGGTCGTGAGCACCCGACGACTAATCATTGCGGCCTTGCTATGTGGCGTGGCTATTTTGGTGGCCTTCACCGTGCAACTCATGCTCGTTCGGTGAGTTCCACAACGGCCCCAATGCATTTGGGCCGATCACCAGCGCTAATAGGGTGACACCGTTACCGGCGGGGTAGAGTCGTAGGGATATACGACTCTGGAGGTGGTCCCGACGGCCGAGAACACGGATTCGACAAACCAAAACGACACTCATTTTGATGTGGTCGTAGTTGGTGGTGGACCCGGAGGTTACGCTTCAGCGCTGTATGGGGCTTCTGCGGGTCTGCGTATCGCTCTTATCGAAAAGAGCAAAATTGGCGGCACTTGCCTGCACGTAGGCTGTATCCCGGCCAAAGCCTTGTTAGAAACGGCGGCCGTACATCGGGCCGTGGCCAGCGCCGCTGATTTTGGGGTGAACGTTAACGAACCAAGCCTTGATTTCGGGGTGACCCAAGACCGCAAACAAGGCGTGGTGAACAATCTCACTTCGGGCTTAAGCAGCTTGTTGAAGGGTCGCAAAGTCACGGTCTTCGACGGCTTGGGGCGACTTGGCGCCGATCACCAAAGCGTGCAAGTGTCCGGCGGTAGCTCGGGTGAAGTCACCTTGTCGGCCGACGCCATTATTTTGGCTACCGGATCGATTCCTCGCACCATCCCCGGTTTCGATGTTGACGGCGAAATTGTGCTCACCTCCGATGAAATTTTGTCGCTGCGGGAGCTGCCCGAAACGGCGGTCGTTATCGGTGGTGGCGCTATTGGGTGCGAGTTCGCCTCGATGATGAGTGATCTGGGCACCAAGGTCACCATTTTGGAAGCTGCGCCGAAAATTCTGCCCGGGGTCGACCGCGACGCCGCCCAGGTTGTCGAGCGTTCTTTCAAACGCCGTGGTATTGAAGTGAAAACCGGCGTGCCGGTACATGGTCATTACCCGCACGAAAATGGCACCCTGGTTAACTTTGGTGAGGGTGAAAGCATCGACGTTTCGATGGTGGTGGTGTCGGTTGGGCGTCAACCGCTAACTGAAGGTTTGGGTTTGGACGCCACCGGGGTGGGCGTTTCCGAGCGTGGCTTTATCGAGGTTGATGAAAACTGCCGCACCGCGGTGCCGGGCGTGTGGGCGGTAGGTGATGTTATTGCCACCCCGCAGTTGGCTCACGTGGCATTTGCCGAAGGCATGGTGGCAATTCGAGATATTTTGGGCGAAGACCCTCAACCAATCGATTACGGCCGTATTCCACTGGGCATTTATTGCCATCCCGAGGTCGCTTCAGCGGGCCACAGCGAAGAGTCGGCCAAAGAAGCTGGTTTTGAAGTGAAGGTCTCGAAGCAGCGTTTCGCGGGTAACGGACGAGCGATGATCATTGGTGACACTGAAGGCTTGGTGAAGATCATCGCTGAACGCCTACCCGATGGCAGCGCCGGGCAGATTTTGGGGGTTCATATTGCGGGCCCATGGGCAACCGAACAGTTGGGTCAGGCCTATCTGTCGGTTAACTGGGAAGCAACAGCCGATGAAGCGGCGGCCTTCATCCAACCCCACCCCACGCTTAGTGAGGCGTTCGGCGAAACGTTGCACACCCTAACTGGTCGGGCGTTGCACTAATTATGTTGCTGGTAAGTTCTTGGAGGGTTTTATTTAATGGCTGAAATAACCATGCCCCAATTGGGCGAAACGGTGACTGAAGGCACCATCACTAAGTGGTTCAAACAAGTTGGCGACACCGTCGCCGAAGACGAAATCTTGTACGAGGTTTCCACCGATAAGGTCGACTCGGAAGTGCCTTCACCAACTTCTGGTGTGTTAACCGAAATTCGAGTGCCAGAAGGCGAAACCGTTGATGTGGGCACGGTGTTGGCCATTGTGGGCGATGCTGCCGATGCTCCGGCCGAAGCGGAATCTTCCGGTGAAGCACCTGCTGAAGCCACTAGCGAGGCACCGGCTGCCGAGACACCCCAGCCTGGCGCGCCTGCCGAGCCCGCTGCTGCGCCGACACCGGCAGTACAACCAGCACAACCGGCAGAACCGGCAGCTCCCGCGGCTGCCGCAGCGCCTACCGCTGCCAACGGTGTGGGTGCCAACGTGCTCCTTTCCCCGGTGGTACGTCGCCTAATCAACGAACACGGCATCGACCCAGCAACTATTTCTGGCACGGGCCCCGGTGGGCGTATAACCCGCTCCGATGTCCAACAAGTGATCGAAAGCCGAGCCCAAGGCGCCGCGGCCCCAGCCGCACCGGCCGCCACGCCAGCAGCTCCGCAACAGGCGGCCGCCCCCGCACAACCAGCACCACCGGCGCAACCAGCGCCCGCAGCCGGGCAAGCCGCGCCACCCTCAGCAACACCTGCCGCGGCGTCGGCTTCAACCGGTGGACATTTGGGCACGCCAGCGCCGTTAGCTCGTGCTGCTGATGGCGATACGGCGGTGCCCCTCAACAACATTCGCCTTCGTACCGGCGAGCATATGGTGATGTCGAAGCAGGTTTCGCCCCACGTGCTCACCGCCGTTGAGGTTGATTTCGAAGCGGTGGAACAGGTTCGTCGCAAGTTTGGCCCTGCATTTCGAGATGAGGAAGGCTTCTCACTTTCCTACCTGCCCTTTATCGCTCGGGCCTTGGTCGACGCCATCCACGATTTCCCATTGCTTAACTCGTCGTTGGGTGAAGGTGAAATTGTGGTGCACCGCAACGTGAACTTGGCGATTGCGGTTGATCTCAATTTCGAAGGTCTAATCGCTCCGGTGGTGGCTGAAGCCGACGGCAAGCGTATGCGTGCCATTGCTCGTGAAATCGTTGATCTAGCGGCTCGGGCTCGTTCCAAGTCGTTGGCACCCGATGAAGTTTCTGGCGGCACTTTCACCATCACCAACCCGGGCCAATGGGGCACCATGATGCAGTTCCCCATCATCAACCAGCCCCAGGTCGCAATTCTGTCCACCGATGGAATTCGCCGTAAACCGGTGGTGGTCACCGATGCTAACGGTGGCGAATCGATCGCTATTCATTCCGTTGGGGTGCTGGCACTGGCTTGGGACCACCGGGCTTTCGACGGAGCTTATGTGGCGGCTTTCCTTGACAGGCTGCGTAATAACATCGAAACCCGACCTTGGGAGGCTGAGCTGTAAATGTTTCACGTTCGTTGGCTAGGGCGGGTGGCTTATCAAGATGCGCACGCCCTCCAACGGGCGTTGTTCCACTCGGTCGACCAGAACTATTTACTGCTGCTCGAACATCCTCATGTTTACACCTTGGGGGTGCGGGCCGACCGCAGCAATTTGTTGGTTGACCCGGCCACGGTTGGTGCCACGGCACTAGAAGTTGACCGTGGTGGCGATGTTACTTATCACGGCCCTGGGCAACTGGTGGGTTACCCTATTTTGACGGTACCTGGTCGTCGTGGCGGTGGTATGGCCGACACCGTGGCCTATGTGCATTCGGTCGAACAGCTGGTTATCGACACCCTGGTCGAACTCGGGCTTGGCGATGTTGGTCGCCTTGATGGCTATCCCGGAGTTTGGGTCGAACCAAACTCGGCTAATCCACGAAAAATTGCGGCTATAGGGGTGAAGCTCAGCCGAGGTCGTTCCATGCATGGGTTCGCGTTGAACATCGACCCTGAGATGGAAATGTTCAACCACATTGTGCCTTGTGGCTTAGCAGGCATGGCGGTTACTTCACTGCGGGAAGAAGGCATTAACGCTTCCATGCAAGAGGTGGCCAAAGTGCTAATCCCGCTGGCTACCAAGCGCTGGGCGCAGCCCAAAGAAGAGGTGGTTGAGGCGGAGGTGGTGTGGCGGGAACGCCCCGAAGATCTTTCCGCGTTTAGCCGTGGTGAAACTGGTGTGTTGATTAACGGTGGTGATCCAACCCCCACCCGGGGCCTGGCAGCCGGATCGGCCCAAAGTGAAACTTCGGTGCAGTTGGGTCACCGTTTAGGAAATCGTTTGGCTGAAGCTGGGGTGAGTGAAACCTTAGAGCTTCGAGAACGTAAACCTTCGTGGATGCGGGTAAAGGTGCAGGCCAGCCCAGGTATGAGCGCCATGAAGCACACCGTGCGCGACCTTGGTTTAGTAACGGTCTGTGAAGAAGCCGGCTGCCCCAACATTTATGAATGCTGGTCGGAAGGCACCGCCACGTTCATGATCAACGGCGAGCGCTGCACCCGTGCTTGTGGTTTCTGCTTGGTCGATACCCGTAAACCTGGCCCGCCCGATCCGGCTGAACCGGCCAAAGTTGCCGACGCGGTGGAGGCCATGGGCCTTGACTATGTGGTGGTGACCACGGTCGCACGTGACGATCTACCCGATGGTGGAGCGAGCCAGTTTGTGGCCACTATTGAGGCCATAAGAGCCCGGCGTCCCCAGGCCATGATCGAGGTGCTGATCTCCGATTGCAAGGGCGATCCGGCTTCGCTTGAGGCCATATTTAACGCTCGGCCTGACGTGTTGAACCACAACTTAGAAACGGTGGCTCGTCTACAGCGTGCGGCACGGCCACAAGCCTCATACGCCCGGTCTTTGGCGGTGTTGGCTCGTGCTAAAGAAGCAGGTCTGGTGACCAAATCGGGTTTGGTTCTAGGTATGGGTGAAACCTTCGAAGAAGTAGTGGTCGCCATGCGTGATTTGGCTGCGGTGGGGGTTGATATTGTGACCGCTGGGCAGTATCTACGACCAACTGCCCATCATCTGCCGATTGCTCGCTGGTGGACACCTGAAGAGTTCGACCAACTAAGCGAGGTTGGGCGGAAGCTGGGCATTGCCCACACCGAGGCCAGCCCGCTTACCCGTTCCAGCCACCATGCTAAAGCCGCTGCGGCGGCTGCTGGTTTAACGGCACCAGCCTTGGCCGGTAGCTAAGTGGCATTTTGCGCCGCTTAGCTCGCGCTTCACTAGCCTTAGGCCCATGACCACTTCTATCGACGCAATGTTTGCGGAACGCTTTCGGCGGGTGCGATCCGCGATGGCGGAAACGCAAACCGAAGTGTTGTTACTTTCAGTGGGGGCCGATTTGCCCTGGTTGAGCGGCTATTACGCCATGCCCCTTGAGCGTTTAACCATGTTGGCGGTGCCGGTAGATGGCACGCCCACCATGTTTGTGCCTCGCTTAGAAGTGCCACGGGTGGTGGAACGCCCCGACCTGTTTCGAATCGTGGGTTGGGACGAATCCGACGACCCGGTTCGCTTGGTGGCCGAGGCGGTTGGTGGGGCCAAAAAGGTGGCCATTGGCGATCAAACCTGGTCGCGTTTTTTGGTTGACTTAATGGCCGAGTTACCCCAAGCCAGCTGGAGTCGGGCGTCGTCGGTGATGAGCCCGCTGCGTGCCGTGAAAGACGAGGCTGAAATTGCCGGGTTACGTTTGGCAGCCGAAGCGGTTGATCGCATCGCGGCCGAGCTTCAAAGCGGTGATATTCCACTTATTGGCCGCACCGAAGCCGACGTTTCGGCCGAGCTGGTGCGTCGCATCGTGGCAGAAGGTCACAGCCAAGCCAACTTCGCTATTGTGGCGGCCGGTGAAAACGCCGCTAGCCCCCATCACACGCCAGGCAACCGTGTAATCGGCCCTGATGAGGTGGTGCTCTGCGATTTTGGTGGCACGTTCCCCACCGATTCGGGCCTTGGCTACTGTTCCGACATCACTCGTTGTGTTTACACCGGCGAAGTCGACCCTAATTTTGCCCAAATGTACGAGGTCTTGCAGCACGCTCAGGCTGAAGCGGTAGTGGCTGCCACGGTTGGCACCCCGGCCGAAAACGTCGACGGGGTAGCCCGAGACCTAATCGACCAAGGTGGTTACGAGGGCTTGTTTATTCACCGTATTGGTCACGGTATTGGGGTAGAAGCCCACGAAGATCCGTATTTGGTGGCTGGCAATGCCACGCCGTTAGTGGCGGGCAACGCATTTTCTATCGAACCGGGTATTTATGTTCCGAACGAGTTTGGGGCTCGTATTGAAGACATTGTGGTTGCTACTAGTAGCGGCCCCATGGCGTTGAATGTCGCCAACCACGATTTGGTTGTTGTAGAGGCTTAAGGGCAAACATCACATGATTCTTGACGGCGCAACCGTAGCGTTGCAGTGGGCCACTGGTGGCCTGGCGTTCTTGTGGCTTACCACCCGACGACGTGAAGTTAGTTTGGGTTACGGCTGGTCGAGCCGGGTGGTTTTCGGCCTTATCGCCCTGATTGGGTTGGGTTTGGGTCTGCGTTTTGGCGAAGGGGTGTTAGTACGTGAACTCGCCTCAGCCGGTGTCGTAATTGCGACCGGGGTGGCCTTGGTGGTTTCGGTGCAACGTCGCAAAGCCGGGGTGGCGGGGCAGCGTGCCTTGGCCGAGAAACGCTCGGCGCGGGTAGCAGCCATGACAGGCATTGAGCGTGAAGAATCCGCCAAAGATGATTCGGTGGCGGAATTTCCACCGGTGCTTGACGCCATTGCGCCGATTATTGGCTTGGTTGGTATTGTGGCCGCCGGGCTCAGCGGCAACGAAGCTGGGGGCCTGTTAGTGCTGCGTTTGGTAGTGGGGGCCGCCTTCTTGGGTGTGATTACCGACGCCATGTTGTTAGGGCACTGGTATTTGGTTCAGCCCGGGTTGTCGCGAGCACCGTTGTTGGAATTGGTGCGTTGGACAGGTTATTTGTGGCCCGCCGAACTGATCGTGATGATTCTTCCCACCGGAATGATCTCAGTTCTAAACGGCACTATCGATGACGGTTACCAAGGCATTTTGGGCTGGTATTGGCTGGCGAGCGCTGTGGCGACCTTAGCCTTAGTGTTCGTGACCAAGGCCGCCTTGCGGGAACGTCAATATTCGGCGGTTATGGCTGCTACTGGTTTAACCTATCTGGCCATTCTCACCGGTTTCAGCATGGACTTAGTGGCCCGAGCACTGCTTTAGCGCCGAAAGCACCTATCGCGCCACGAAATATTTGGCACGGGGGTGGTGCAACACAATGGCCGAGGTGGTCTGTTCCGGGTGGTATTGATAGCCGGTATCTTCGTTAACTTCGATTCCTAAACGGTCGGCACCCAAAAGCTTCGCCACCCGCTCATTGTCTTCCAAGTCGGGGCAAGCCGGGTAACCCCACGAATAGCGCCCACCACGGTATTGCTGACGGAAAAGGCCCAACATGGTCGGTCCGTCTTCGTTCACAAAACCCCATTCTTCACGAATACGGTGGTGCCACATCTCGGCCAATGATTCCGCCATTTCAACACCTAAGCCGTGCAAGAACAGGTAATCCTGATACTTGTTTTCGGCAAATAGCTCGGCGGTACGCTCGGAAACCTTGTGGCCCATGGTCACAATCTGGAACGCGACATAGTCGGCTTCCCCCGATTCCACCGACCGTACAAAGTCGGCGATGCACAACCAGGGCTCCACACTTTGGCGAGGGAAACTGAATCGGGTTTCTTCGGTGTCGCGGTTCTCATCGGTCCAAATGATGATGTCGTTTCCGTCGGCGTTGGCGGGGAAATAGCCATAAACCACCTGAGGTACCAACAGATTATCGGCGCGAGCTTTTGCTAGCTCAGCTCGAAGTTGGGGGCGGATACGAGTTTTGAAATCGTCGTCGTTCTCGCCTTTTTCGGGGCGGAACTGCCACTGGTTACGAAACAGAGTGGTTTCGTTCAAATATTCGGCAATAGCGTCGATGGCCACTCCCCGCACGATTTGTGGGCCCAGATGCGGCGGCACAAAAACCGGATTGTCGGTGGCAGCTTCGGGCGAACGAGCGGGAATGGTGGAGGGGTCAATCTCTGGTCGCTCCCGCCGCTTCAAGTTTCGCCCACCCAGAGCCCGGCCGAAGTCGGGGTCGTCTTCACCGCTGCGACGCATCTCGCCCAAGCGGTCCATCACCGAGAGACCTTCAAAGGCGTCTTTCCCATAAAAAAGACGGCCGTTGTAGGAAGAACGCAGGTCGCGCTCCACATAGGTACGGTTCAGCGCCGCACCGCCAAGCAACACCGGGAAGTCGGTGGCTAGGTCGCGTTCGTTCAACTCCTGCAGGTTGTCGCGCATCACTAGCGTGCTTTTTACCAACAAGCCGCTCATACCAATGGCATGGGCTTGTATTTCTTGGGCCTTGGCCACCATGTCGCCAAGCGACACCTTGATGCCCAGGTTGTGCACCTCATAGCCATTGTTGGTGAGAATAATATCGACCAGGTTCTTGCCAATGTCGTGCACATCACCAGCCACGGTGCCAAGCACAATACGGCCCTTGGTTTCTTCGCCTTCCACCTTTTCCATGTGTGGTTCAAGGTGCGCCACGGCCGCTTTCATGGTTTCGGCGCTTTGCAGCACGAACGGCAGCTGCATTTCGCCCGACCCGAACAGCTCGCCCACCACCTTCATGCCTTCTAGCAGCACATCGTTCACGATGCTGAGCGCCGGCAACCCGGTTGCTAGGGCTTCGTCGAGTTCTTCGGTTAGCCCGTTGCGTTCACCGTCGATGATGCGGGCTTTTAGACGTTCTTCCACGCTCCAGCCGGAACGGTCCTCTTTTTCAACGGTGGCGCTAGAGACATCTTCGAACATTTCAAGCAGCGCTTCAAGCGGGTCATAATCATCTCGGCGACGGTCGTAAATAAGGTCGAGGCACACGTCGATTTGTTCTTGGGGCATGCGCGATAGCGGCATAATGCGAGCGGCGTGCACGATGGCGGCGTCGAGGCCAGCTTGTTGGCATTCATGCAAGAACACCGAATTCAAGGCGTGGCGGGCAGCTGGTTTCAGGCCGAAAGAAATGTTGGAAAGGCCCAAAATGGTGTGCACTCCGGGCAGTTCAGCCTTGATTAGGCGGATGCCTTCAATGGCTTCAATGCCATCTCCGCGGCTTTCTTCCATACCGGTACCAAGCGTTAGCGCTAACGGGTCGAAAATCAGATCGGCGGGTTCGATTCCGTATTTTTCGGTGGCTAGTTCATAGATTGCTTTGGCGGCCCGAAGTTTCCAGTGGCGGTCGCGGGCTTGGCCTTCTTCGTCGATGCAGGTGCACACCACCGCTGCCCCATAATCGCGCGCCAAGCTTAAGAAACGGTCGAGGCGGGTGCCGGGTCCGCTGCCGTCTTCTAGGTTGACCGAGTTCAAAATGGCTTTGCCGCCAATCCACTGCAACGCCGTTTCCACGACGTCGGCTTCGGTGGAGTCGATCATTAGGGGCACGGTTGATTGTGTGGCGAAACGGCTGGCTATTTCTTCCATGTCTACGGTGCCGTCACGGCCCACAAAGTCGACGCACACATCAAGCACGTGTGAGCCTTCTTTTACCTGCTCAACCGCCATTTTGGTGGCCGTGTCCCAGTCGGCTTCTAACAGAGCTGTTTTGAAGCGTTTGGAACCATTGGCGTTGGTGCGCTCACCAACTACCAGCACCGACGGGGTTTGATCGTAGGGGGTGTGGCTGTAAATAGAGGCCACGCCAGGATCGTGGGCGGCGTTTCGTTTAGGCGCTGGTTTGGTGCCGATGCGTTCAATCACGGCTGCCATGTGTTCGGGGGTGGTGCCACAGCAGCCGCCGATCACGTTGATGCCGAGGTCGTTAACGAAACGTTCCAGATAGTCAGCCAGGGCTTCGGGACCGAGGTCGTAGTGCATTTTGCCGTCGACCACGGAAGGCAACCCGGCGTTTGGCAGCACCGAAATGGGGATGCGGCTGTGCTGGGAAAGGTAGCGCAGGTGTTCGCTCATTTCGGCGGGTCCTGTGGCGCAGTTCAGCCCAATCACATCGATTTTCATGGCTTCTAGGGCCGTGAGTGCGGCCCCGATTTCGGTGCCTACCAGCATGCGACCGGTGTTTTCAATGGTTACTTGCACCTGAATGGGTACTTGACGGCCCACGTCGTCCATAGCCTGGCGAGCCGCGATGATGGCTGCTTTGGCACCGAGTAGGTCGTATTGAGTTTCGATCAGGAACAGGTCGATGCCCCCATCAAGTAGGCCTCGACACATTTCCGCATAGGCGTCGCGCAAATCGGCGAAGCTGATGTGGCCGAGAGTTGGCATTTTGGTGCCCGGGCCAATCGATCCTGCCACGAAACGGGGTTTGTCAGGGGTCGAAAACTCATCGGCGGCAGCGCGGGCCAATTTGGCGGCCGTGGTCGAAATTTCATAGGCACGGTCGGCCAGATCGTATTCGGCTAACGGTGGACCGAACGCTCCGAAGGTGGTGGTTTCAATAGCGTCAACACCCAAGGCCAAGAATTCTCGATGCATTTGGGTTACGAGGTCGGGGCGGGTGAGCACCAACATTTCGTTGCAACCTTCAAGCTCGGGACCTCCGAAATCTTCGGCGGTTAAGTCTTGAGTTTGCATGTAAGTACCAAAAGCGCCGTCGAAAATAATTACCCGTTCGGCGATCGCATCGAGATAAGCCATGCGTTGAGATTATCGGCAAAGCGGTTAATCTCAGATGCTGTGACCGGTTTTGCAAAGATCTACACCAAAAAAGGCGACGACGGCACCACGGGCCTGCTTTTTGGTGGGCGTATGGCCAAGGCCTCTGAACGAGGCGAGGCTATTGGCGCTATCGACGAAGCACAGGCCGCTATGGGTGTGGCCCGCGCCCTTAGTGAGCCCGGCGGCGAACTCGACCAAACCCTCATCGAACTTGAGCGTGACCTTTATGTGTTGATGAGTGAAGTTTCAACCGCTAGTCGTAACCGCCACAAACTGAAGGCGGGTTCTACCGCTGTTACCGAAGAGATGGTGCTGGCCCTAGAACACCTAATTGATCGCACTCAAAAATCTTTCGAGATGCCGACCGAATTTGTGGTGCCCGGCGGTACTCCGGTGGCAGCAGCACTAGATGTGGCTCGTACTGTGGTTCGTCGTGCCGAGCGTGGCGCGGTGCGCCTGGTGGAAATTGAGCCGCTGAGTGAAGATCACGACGCCGACCCTTCGTGGGTATTACCGTATTTGAATCGGTTGAGTGATGTGTTGTGGATTTTGGCTCGTCACGAAGAAGGCAAGCCAGTTTTTAGCCGACGCAGTTAAGCCCCGGCCTAACCGTGGCAGAAAGGTTTGTTTCTATGTCGATTGCATTCCCGGTGGTGGCCTCGCGCCCCAGTGAGATTGAGGTTCGAGCAGTGCTGCTAAGCGCAGAGGTGGCCAAAGACCCAGCCGCCGCCGCATTGGGTGCTGGCGATCAGGCCTCGGTGTCTTCAGTTTTGGCTGGTGCTGGTTTTGAAGGTAAACCGGGTGAAGCTGTGCTTTTGGCAAGCCCCGATGGGGTCCCGGTAGTGGCTCTTGGTGTGGGCACGCTAGAGGAACTTGATGGCCAGGCTGCTCGTCGTGCCGGTGCTGCATTTGCCCGCACTGCCAAGCGTTTTAAAACCGCTGCCGTCGATTTTTCTACCCTTGCTGGTCGTAGCGAGCTTGACTCGCTGGCTGCGGCCTGGGTGGAAGGTGCCACGCTCGCTTCCTATCGTTATCGGGCTTACAAGGCCGAGGTCGCCACGGCGAATCTCGAAACTGTTTCTTTGGTTCACAGTGGTGCGGAAGACGAACGGGCCAAGGTTGAGGCCGCCACTAAAGTGGCCCAATCGGTGGCCGAAGCGGTGTGCTGGGCTCGTGATTTGGTGAACGAACCTGGTGGGTCTATGACCCCGACCGCCCTGGCTGAAGCCGCAGCCGAGATGGCCAAGCGTGAAGGTCTGGAAGTAACTGTGCTCGACGCCAAGGCCATCGAGAAAGAGAAGCTAGGCGGGCTAATGGGCGTTAACCGCGGCTCGGCCCAAGAACCGCGATTTGTGAAAATTAGCTACACCCCCAAGGGCGAAGCCAAAGGCAAGGTGGCCTTGGTGGGCAAAGGCATCACTTTCGACTCGGGCGGTTTGTCACTCAAAACCGGCGAAGGCATGATGACTATGAAGTGCGACATGGGCGGCGCGGCCGCCGTGTTTGGCACCATGGCCGCAATTTCTGCGGTGGCCCCTTCGGTAGCCGTTACTGGTTACACCCCTCTAACTGACAACATGACCGGCGGCGACGCCACACGCCCCGGCGACGTGTTAACCATGCGGGGCGGTAAAACGGTGGAAGTACTAAACACCGATGCCGAAGGCCGTTTGGTGCTGGCCGACGCTTTGGTAATGGCCAGTGAAGATGAGCCCGATGCCATTGTTGATTTGGCCACGTTGACCGGGGCATGCGTGGTGGCTTTAGGCACCGGTATTGCGGGGTTGATGGGTCGCAACGATAGCTGGCTTAGCCAGGTTGAAGCGGCTTCGAAACGTACCGGGGAACGGGTGTGGCGTTTACCGTTGCCCGCCGATTACCGGGCTTCGCTTGATACTCCAGTGGCCGATTTGAAAAACATTTCCGGCGGCCGAGATGCAGGCACCCTGACCGCCGGATTGTTCTTGCAAGAGTTTGTTGGTGAGGGCATTCCTTGGGCCCATATAGATATTGCTGGTACTGGTTGGGCCGGGAAAGACTCGCACGAATACACCACCGGCGGCACCGGCTTTGGTATCCGTTTGGTGCTCGACCTCTTGGCTAATTTCGAGCGGCCTACTAGCTAGTGGCCAATTCGGCCCTAGTAAACCTCTAGCTAAACCTCTAGCGCGAGGCGGTCTTGGGCCCAGCGCAGCGCTTCATAAGCAATAGAGGGGTGATATTGCCACTGCCACAAGTTGGCCTCCACCTCTTCGGCTGGCGTGCCGAGTTCTAACAGGCCCAAAGCTAATCGACGAGCTTGGGCCTGTTTCTCATCCATGGTGGTCACCCGGGTTGAATCGAGCCAGGCTTGGTGTCCATCTTGAAGAGCCTCGGGTAGGCGGCTTACTTGGCCACGGGTGAGGGGCGGTACCCGTCGTCGTACGTCGAGCTGATTCAAATGTCGCCTAGCCAAACCAAACTGGCAGCAGCGGTCGATGGCGCGCACAAACGGTGAGTGCTTGCCAGCCCGTGGCCCTAGCCCTAATGAGCGGGCGGTGTCGGCCAGATGTAGGTTGAAGCCTTCGGGCTCGGCGTCGAAGCGAAAGGCAATCGCTCGCAACAAGAACGTGGTGGATGGGCCGAGGATGCCAAGCCAGTATTGTTCGACGTAATGCGAGCGAATATCGAAACCTAGTTCGTCGATTACCGGATCGCTCCAAGGGCGAATTACCAGGCTCGCTTCACCCAAGGTGCCGCTGGCGTCGTTGCGCAATACGTCGCTCACTTGCTCGGCAGTATCGGCCATAGGGCGCTTATAAGAAGGGGAAGTTGGGTAGGTGTGCGCTTGTGCACTCATATCGTGACACTCCGTTTGTTGTCTCTATCCAACATTATTTCAAGTTATTTCATCATCTTTCATTATCTTTAGCGTGTCAAGGTCGTCGTGGGTGGTGGCGGTTAGGTAGCCTGAAGTTATGTCGAATGAATTTTCCGACCGAGAATCTTCCGAGGGCGTCCTGGCCCGAAGCGCAGGTGAAATGGCCGAGCGGGCCAGTGTGGTTGAGGCCCACGAGCTGATTATGGCGGCCCAAAATATCGCTGTGTTAAGTGGTGCTGGAATCTCGACCGACAGTGGTATTCCCGATTTCCGTGGTCCTCAGGGTGTGTGGACTAAGAACCCGGCGGCTGAGAAGCAAGCCAATTTGGCGAATTGGATGAGCGACCCCGAAATGCGACGCAACGCCTGGCGGAACCGAGTTCAGAACACGAAGCCTCAACCACAACCCAACGCTGGTCATCGGGCTTTGGTCGAGCTTGAAAAACAGGGTCGGCTGCACACCTTGGTAACTCAAAACGTCGATGGATTACATTTGGCTGCCGGGCACAGTCCCGAAAAAGTGGTGGAAGTGCACGGCACAATCCGTGAAGCGGTGTGCATGTCGTGCGGTGACCGAATGAGCATGGAATCAGCAATTGAGCGGGTGCGCAACGGTGAGGAGGACCTGGCCTGTTACCTATGTGGCGGCATTATTAAATCGGCCACGATTAGTTTTGGTCAATCCCTTGAGCCCGAGTCGCTTATGCGTGCCGAGCTAGCTGCGGAACGCTGCGACTTGCTCTTGGCGGTGGGCACCACCCTCACCGTGTTTCCAATTAATGAAATGGCCCCTTTAGCGGTGGCTTCGGGCGCCAAGTTGGTGGTGGTGAACGGTGAAGAAACAGCCTTTGACCATATTGCCGATGCTGTGGTGCGCCAGCCTATTTCAACGGTCTTGCCCCAGCTGGTAACGCTTTTAGCTTAACTAGTTTGTTAATCCCGACTGAATCGCTAGGATTTAACGGCAGCGACCAAGCCAGTGGTGGCAAGTTGGCCATGTGGTTTGGTTTTTGCAACGAATTCTGAATGCTTTGGGAGTAATGGTGTCAACGTTTCGTGAGCTATTAAACAAGACTAAAGAAGAGGTTCGCGAGATCGACACAGCTCAAGCGGCCGAGTTTTCCGGCTTGCCAGGCGCTGTCATGCTCGATGTGCGCGAGCCCGACGAGTACGAACAAGGTGCCATTCCAAACGCTGTGCACATTGCTCGGGGACACCTGGAAAGCACCGTAGAAAACGTCATTACCGACAAAGAAGTGCCTGTCATTATTTATTGTGCTGGTGGCACTCGGTCGGCTTTTGCCGCCAAGACTTTGCAAGAGCTCGGCTATTCCGATGTGGTTTCGGTGATCGGTGGCTTCAACCGTTGGAAAGATGAAGGCCGCGATTGGGTAACGCCACGGGTGCTGACCCCGCAACAGCGCAACCATTATCAACGGCACCTTCTCTTGCCCGAAGTTGGGGTTGAAGGCCAGCTGAAGCTTATGGACGCCAAGGTGTTGTTGCTAGGTGCAGGTGGTTTGGGTTCACCAGCGGCCCTTTACCTGGCCGCCGCTGGGGTGGGAACAATTGGCATTGTCGACATGGATGTTGTCGACCAGTCGAACCTGCAGCGCCAAATTATTCACAACATGGACCGCTTGGGCATGCGCAAGGTTGATTCAGCTAAGGAAGGTATCAACCTGCTGAACCCGGAAGTCAATGTTATTACCCACGATGTGCGCCTTGGTGCCGACAACGTGGTCGATATTCTCTCTGGTTACGATTTGGTGATCGACGGGGCCGACAATTTTCCGGTTCGTTATTTGTTGAACGACGCCGCGCTGAAGGTTGGCATTCCGGTGGTGCACGGCTCGATTTTCCGTTTCGAAGGCCAGGTCACCGTGTTTTCTCCACACGATGGGCCTTGCTATCGCTGCATGTTGCCAGTTCCGCCGCCAGCAGAGTTGGCGCCGTCTTGTGCAGAAGCTGGAGTGTTGGGCGTGTTGCCGGGTATCGTCGGGTGTCTCCAGTCGATTGAGGCTATCAAGCTAATCCTCGGTCTGGGCGATACTTTGGCTGGCCGACTTCTCACCTACGACTCCCTTGAAACCTCATTCCACACTTTCAAGATCCGCCGCGATCCCAACTGCCCGGCATGCTCTATCGACCCCGAGACGCTCACCATCGCCGAGTACGACGAGTACTGCACCCCGCACCCCGTGCTCGAGGCCGTCTCAGCATAAGCAGGTGGGGCGCGACTTACGCCGTGCTCGTTTCAAGCTTGGCCTTAGCCGATGGTCATGCGGTCATGATGCCATCGGCCAAATTGGGTGGTGTGGTTGCCCAACAATAGTTAGTTGTGAAGAAGCCGGTTGCCGTGGGTAACCGGCTTCTTGGCGCTCGTGCGGGTGGTGCAGCCACCGCTGGTGGCAAGCTTTTTGGTGCCTTGCCCGAAGGTACCGCCGCCATCGGCTTGGGCCTTATTGCCAACGGCTTAGGGGCTTACCTGTTTCTGTCTCTGGCCGGACGTGGTTTAGGAACCGAAGCCTTTGCACCGCTGTCGGTAATGTGGGCACTTTCCTTCGCGGTGGCGCCAGGTTTGTTCTTGCCCCTCGAACAAGAAATCAGCCGTACGGTGGCGGCCCGGCGGGCCAACAACACCGGCGCCGCCCCGGTTGTGCGCCAAGCCGCTTATATCGGTGCTGCTTTGGTGGCGGTGGTCGTGGTGTTAACGCTGGCTAGTTGGCCGGTTAGCCAACGGCTAATTTTCGATCATCAGGTCATGTTGATGGTCGGGTTCTTGTTGATCCTGGTCGGTTATGCCCTCGCCCACGTGGTGAGGGGCTTGTTATCGGGGCATGGCTATTTCGTTGACTATTCCATATATTTCGGGGTTGAAGGCTTCAGCCGGATTGCGATTGCCCTAGCGTTTTTCTTGGTTGGGGTACACCAAGCTGGACCTTATGGATTGGCGTTGGGGCTTATCCCGTTCTTGGCGGTGGCGGCGGCTTTGGTTCGTCCACGGGCATTGTTGCTTGAGGGTCCGCCCAGTGATCGTGGCGAGGTCACGGCGTCGCTTGGGGTTTTGCTGGTGGCTTCGCTCTTTACCGCTGGGTTGATGAATGCGGGGCCTATCGCGATGGGGCTTTTGGCCGGTGAAGGTGAATCGGAAGAAGCCGGGCGTTTCTTGGCAGGATTAGTCATTGCTCGGGTGCCGTTGTTTTTGTTTCAGGCGGTGCAAGCCTCACTCCTACCACGTTTGTCGTTGCTGGCCGCTGGTGCACAATGGGCTGAGTTCCGTTCGGCTTTAGCTCGGCTAATGAGCGTGGTGGGCCTAATTGGCGGCGTGGCTTCAGTGGCCGCGTTCTTGGTGGGGCCGTGGGCGGTTAGCCTACTTTTCGGAGCTGATTTCACGTTGTCGAATCGTGACTTGGGGTTGTTGGCGATTTCCAGTGCCGCTTTTATGGCTGCGGTGGCGTTGGGTCAGGCGTTAATCGCCCTTGGTTCTCAGAATGCTTTGGCGGTGGCGTGGGGTTTCGGAGTGGCCACGTTTTTAGCGATCGTGGCGCTGGGTAGCGACCTATACTTGCGGGTCGAGCTTGGTTTGGTGCTCGGAACTTTGGTGGTAAGCGTGGCCTTAGCCGCCATGTTGGGTGTGGCGCTACGTGAAGCTCGACGAGTAACCCCCACTCCGCTAATTTCCTAGCCGACGACCTTGACGGTGCATTTTAGAAGCGTTGATTAGTGCTGTTAATTCCACTTGATTTATTTAGGATTGTAGATTGAGATTGGTTTAGGAGGGTGTATGAAAGGCATTGTGTTAGCGGGTGGCCACGCTACCCGCCTGGGGCCCGCTAGTCGCGCTACTTCTAAACAGCTAATGCATGTTTACAATAAGCCTTTAATTTACTATCCGCTCTCTACTCTTATTCACGCCAGAATAAATGAAATCCTCATAATTAATACCCCGGCTGAGGGTGACAAGTACATAAACCTTCTGGGTGATGGCTCACAATGGGGCTGCGAGTTTAGCTATGCCACTCAAAGCGAACCCCGTGGTTTAGCCGATGCCTTTGTGTTGGGCGAAAGTTTCATCGGCAACGAAAAAGTAGCCCTCATTCTGGGCGATAACATTTTCTATGGCTGGGGTCTTGGTGAACAGCTGCAACGTTTCACCAACCCATCTGGTGCGTTGGTATTTGGCCTGTGGGTGCCCGACCCAAGCCACTACGGCGTGCTGGTGTTCGATGGCGATGGGGAAGTGACCTCGATAGTAGAAAAGCCGGTGGTGCCGCCTTCTAACTTCATGGTGCCTGGCCTATATTTCTACGACAATTCCGTGGTTGAGCGGGCGAAAGGCCTTGAACCTAGTGCCCGCGGTGAAATAGAGATCACTGATTTGAATCAGCAATATCTGAATGAGGGCAATCTTGAGGTGGTGCGGCTGCCCTTTGCTACCGACTGGTTCGACGTGGGTAGTTTCGATGCGTTGTTGGATGCCCAAAACTGGGTGGCTGGTCAAGAACGACGTAAGGGTTTGCTAATCGGCTCGCCTGAAACGGCTGCTTATCGCGAGGGCTTTATTGGTATCGATCAGCTGGAACGTCTGGCTAACAGCGAAGCTTTTAGCGGTGATTTAGCAAAAAGTGGTTACGCTGAGCGGTTGCTCCGCATTCTTGAGTTAGAAGCCATGCCGGGGTTCGAATGAAAATTTTGGTGACCGGGGGTGCGGGGTTCATTGGTGCAAATTTTGTGCACTGGTTAATAGCTAATACCAACCACGACGTAGTGGTTTATGATGCTTTAACATATGCCGGTAATTTGGCTAATTTGAAAGCTGTAGAGCAATCGCCACGATATCAATTCATCAAAGGCGATATTTGTGACGAAGAGGCTATGGCGGCGGCGGTGGCTGGGTGCGAAGCAGTGGTGCACTTCGCTGCTGAAACCCATGTTGATCGATCAATTGTTGGTCCGCACGATTTTGCTCGCACCAATTGTTTAGGCACCAGCGTGGTGATGGAAAGTGCCCGACGGGCTGGTGTTGCGCGGGTGGTGCACATAGGCACCGACGAAGTTTATGGTTCGGTAGAAGAGGGGGCTTCAAAAGAAAGTGACGCTCTAGAGCCCCGCTCGCCTTATTCGGCTTCCAAAGCGGGTTCCGACCTTATAGCCCTTTCTTATTTCCAAACCTTTGGGCTACCGGTGGTGGTTACTCGTTGCACCAACAATTTTGGGCCCTATCAGCACCCCGAAAAAGCCATACCACTCTTTGTAACCAACCTGATTCGAGGATTGCCGATTCCTCTATATGGCGATGGTTTGAACGTTCGAGATTGGCTACATGTGGATGATCACGCTCGGGCCGTCTATTTGGCCTTAACCGACGGTGTGGCCGGCGAAATTTACAACGTTGGTGCTGGCGGTGGCATCGCCAATCGGGTGTTGGTCGACCAGCTGCTTGATCATTTTGGAGTGGGGGAAGAGATGGTGGCCTACGTAGATGATCGTCCGGGCCATGATCGGCGTTACTGCGTTGATACCACCAAAATCGCAGCTTTGGGTTGGGCACCTGAACGCAGTTTTGGTGATGCCTTAGCCGCCACAATCGACTGGTACCGTAACAACCCGCTGTGGTGGCATCCTCTTGTGAACCCCCAGGAACAGCGCTAGCTCAACGCGCGGCTCGTCTTCTACGCTGCGGGCCTACATATCTAACTTGATATAATCAAGATTGGATGATGAGAGATACCCTTATAGCGCGAGCTCGTCGTCATGGTCGCTTGTCACAACAAGAGTTGGCGCGCCGTGCCGGAACCTCGCAACCAACCTTGTCGGCATATGAACGAGGTGTAACATCACCGACTCTTGCAGTTGCTGAGCGGATTATTCGAAGCAGCGGACATGAGCTGGATCTTGTCGCACAGGTCAATTTCATGACTCACCTGGGCCCGCGTGGTGAACCTTTTCTGGTCCCTAACGAGCTCTGGCGACTGGAACTGACTCTAGCATTCACCGACGTCCAGCTTCCCAGGCATCTGCATTGGTCAGGCCCTTCGCGAGTGTTTCAATTAGCAGACAGACAGGATCGAGCTCGCGTGTACGAAATTGTGATGCGTGAAGGTACCGAAGCCGACCTATTGACGTACATTGACGGTGCGTTGTTGCTGGATCTTTGGAGCGATCTTGTGCTTCCCGCACCGTTGCGGGCCGCTTGGGCACCAGTCGTCTCGAGATATATAGATCAAGTATTGTCGACATGAGCGAGCCTGGCGAGCATCTTTTTAGTGAATTCCAGCTCACTATTGCTTCGATATTCTTCTCGTTGCCAGAGTCAGAAGGATTCCTTTTGGCCGGTGGGGGTGCCTTAATCGCTCAGCGTCTGGTCAATCGTGTCACTGTAGTTTGGTGATGCCTTAGCCGCCACAATCGACTGGTATCGTAACAACCCGCTGTGGTGGCAACCCCTAGTTAAGTGAGCGCGGCACCTAGAGCTGGTCGCTAGGGCTTTTGGCTCAATAACTTTGCGAGTGACAAATATCTCTCAAGTTTCCTCCCGACATGTGTCGATGCGTAGGTATCGGGCACACGGAAGGAAACTGACATGGAACGTCAAATTGCCCCAAAAATCGAGGAAGTTGAGGCAGTTCGACCACGCTCTGTTCGCAAAGCTCAAGTTCTGCTAGCGGTATTTGTAGCCCTAGCAGTTTCGGTGTTCGGTCTAGGCATCGCGGAAGCCGCCGCGGCACCCCGCCCCGCCACCACCGACAACGCTGAGCGCGACTTTTTCGACATGCTGAACGCCGAGCGAGCCAAAGCCGGTAAACCAGGATTGGCCTACGATGCCAACCTAACTCGTGACGCACGGGCCTGGTCGGCGGTGATGGCACCGACCAACAGCATTTTCCACACTAAAACTCTTAGTGCTGACACTGCTCGCTCTGTACCTAGCTGGCAGCGTGCCGGTGAAAACGTGGGCCGTGGTTGGGACGTAGCAGGCTTGCACCGAGCTTTTGTGAACTCACCTGGCCACTACGCCAATATCGTGGGCGATTACACCCAGGTCGGGGTGGGTGTGGTTTACACCGGTGATCGCACCTATGTAACGTTCCGTTTCGCCAAGAGCCCGAGCGCCCCAGCGACGCAGCCGGCCATTGGTGCTCTTTCGGCACCTAAGATTGACAGCGCCAACGCTCAAGCCCAAATCCGCCGCTTGTACTTGGCCTTCTTCCTACGAGAAGCCGATGCTTCTGGCCATGCCTATTGGGTGTCGGTCTATCACGGCGGTAGCTCGCTAGGTGGCATCGCTAGTGGTTTCGTCAATTCGGCTGAATTCCAAGGTCGCTACGGTTCGCTTAGCAATGCCGGTTTCGTAACCATGGTGTATCGCAACGTGATGAATCGCGAGCCGGATGCTGCGGGTCAGACTTATTGGCTTGCAAAGATGAACCAAGGTCTTAGCCGTGGCAATGTGATGGTGAACTTCTCCGAGTCAGCGGAATTCGTGGCCAAGACCAGCTAAAACGTAATAACCAGTTCAAACAAAGTTTCATTACGGGGGTAGGTGCGTTGGATCTGGCGAAATTGGTTGCAAGCGCATAGCAACAATAAAACCTGGCTCTGGAGATAATTGTTAACACAATTATCTCCAGAGCCAGGTTTTATTGACATTATTGATATGTTTGTATATTGATGCGAGTGCTGATCACGGGGGCCGATGGGCAGGTGGGCCGCGAGCTAGTGGAGGCTTTCACCGCCAACGAAGGCCACTACCAAGTGCATGGTTTAACCCGCGCCGATCTTGACATCACCGTGGCCGACCAAGTGCACAAAGTGGTGGCCGACCTTCGCCCGCAGGTGGTTATTAACTCCGCCGCTTGGACCCAGGTTGATACCGCTGAGGCGGAACCGAACGCTACCGAGCGGGTTAACAGTGATGCGGTGGCTTATTTGGTGGAAGCTGCCGACACCGTGGGCAGCCATTTCGTACAAATCTCAACCGATTACGTTTTTAGCGGTGCAGCCACGGAACCGTATCGAGAGACCGATGCCCCTTCGCCGCAGTCGGTTTATGGCCGCACCAAACTAGGTGGTGAAATCGAGGTCATTTCCCATTCTTTTATTTCTAAAGAACCTTCCCCAAAGTGTCCAGAAGCTGGTGGTTTGGCGGCCTTGGTGGTGCGAACATCGTGGGTGTTTGGGCGTTACGGACACAATATTTTGAAAACGGTTCTGGCCATGGCCGAAGCCGGTCAACCAATGTATTTCGTTGACGATCAGATCGGTTCGCCCACATGTGCCCGCGACTTGGCGCTGACCATTCGAAGCCTGGTGGAACAAGATGTGACTGGCATCATGCACGTCACCAACGGCGAGGCCATGAGCTGGTACGAATATGTGCGCCGAATTCTTGAGCTGGGCGGTTACGACCCAGATCTGGTGAACCCAATTCGAGCCCATGAAATTGTGCCGCCTCGTGCGGCACCGCGACCTGCTTATAGTGTGCTCTCCACCGAACGCTTGGCACGGCTGGCCGATGTGAACTCGGGTGTGGTGGTGCCCCGCCCGCTCGATGAGGCTATTGCTGAAGTGATTGCCCACGTGCGTAGCGAGACGCCCCAAACTGATTCAAACCACTAGCCCGGCTTCGTAACCGACTCGGTGGCGATCCTCACGGCGGTGTTAGCTGGCCTGCGCCAACCGCTACGGCGTGGCCACTAGAGTTGGCCCGGTGAATTCGCTTGGCCAAGAAGAACCGCGGCGTGTGCTGCTGTGTACTACCGGTTTTCCTCGAAGTGCCAGCGACACCCACAAACCGTTCTTGTTGAACCACGCCCAGGCTTTGGTGGCTGAGGGTGTGGAAGTGACCGTGTTGTGCCCATCGGCGCCTGGGTTGGCCAAACGTGAGGTAATTGGCGGAGTAGAAGTGGTGCGTTTTCGCTACGCCCCCAGCCGTTTTGAAACCTTGGCTTACGACGGTGCCATGTACAAGCGGGTGGCCACTTGGCACGGTTTATTGGTGCCGATATTCGTATTGGCGTTTTTCTTAGCCGCCAGACGGGAAGCAAAAGCGAGAGCCGCCCAGGTACTCCATGCCCATTGGTGGGCCCCCAGCGGTTTGGTGGCGTGGGCCGCAGCGCGTTCTTTGCGTTGGAGCGGTGGTGGCACCTCAAGGCCGGGTGCTCCACCGCCCGAAGGTGACCAGCTTGATTCGATGAGAGTTACGAGAGTTCGGCCGGTAGCGGTGGTGCATTTACATGGCTCCGATGCCGCCATTGCCAAAGGTCCGCTGCGCTGGTTGGCGAGATGGTTGTTTCGCCGGGTGGATGCCGTTTGTGTTGTGAGTGATGAGCTGGCCACTTGGTGTGAAGAAGCCACTGGGGTGAAGGCCCGGGTCGCGCCTATGCCGTTACGCCCGGCTTTGGTGGCGGCAAGCTTTTTAGAACCCGTCGAGCCGGCCATACCAGCAGGCTCGCCACAAGACGCCTGGGTGCTGGGGGTGGGTCGTTTGGTGCCCGAAAAAGGTTTCGAGGTGTTGATTCGGGCCGCCGCCCAAGCCAAGCTGGCGGTGAAAATTGCTGGTAGCGGCCCGGAACACGAACCTTTGGCGGCGTTGGCACACCAGCTCGGAGTCGAGTTGAAACTACTAGGTGAAGTGCCTGCCGATGAGCTGACGCAGCTCTACACTCAAGCCACCGTGGTAGCGGTGCCGAGCTACCGGGAGGGTTTTGGCATGGTGGCCGCCGAAGCAGCGGCGCTTGGAAAGACGGTGGTGGCCACTGCGGTGGGTGGTATCCCAAGTGTGGTGGAAGACGGGGTGAACGGGTTCCTAGTTTCCCCCGGCGATGTTGCGGCATTGGCCGAAGCGCTACGCAAAGCGGTGCTACAACCAGAAATGGGTGTTGCAGGCAAAGCCATGGTGGCCTCACTTTTTCCCATGGCCCATGCCCAGTTGCTTATAAAGCTGTATCGAGAAGTTCTAACAAAGCCTTCGGGCTAAGCACACAAAACGCTTCGGCGTAGCCACGTCCGTGAAGGCCTTGGGCCGAGCGATAGGCGGCCATCTCGGCGCTACGTGCATGCCTTATGGATGCGCGGTAAGATCGTTCGATCTAACAAACATCGTTGCGGTGTTGGTTGGACTGGGGTTAATTCATGGCAATAATTGATTACAGCCGCCTTAGCGAACGTGAATTGGTGGAACTCACCCAAGATGGTGATGACGCGGCTTTCACCGACTTAGTGAATTCCTACCGTTCCCCGCTTTATGGTCATGCTTTGCGTCGTTTGAACGACCCTGGCGCGGCTGAAGATGCGTTGCAAGAAACCTTTTTGAGGGCTTATCGGGGCCTACCAAAATTTAGCGGCGATTATAAGGTTGGGCCTTGGCTGCATCGCATTATGGAGAACGTCTGTGCCGATGAGGGCAACCGTCGCCGTCGTGAGGCCGATAAGTTCGACCGGGTGGTGGCCGATCCTCATGTGGTCGATTTGGCACCAGGTGTCGAGAACGAACTCGGCTTAGATATCGATGACGCCGGGGTGAACGAAGCGTTGGCTTCGCTGCCGCCCAACTATCAAGAGGCGCTGATGTTGCGTTTCGTTGAGGGTCTCGAATACGAAGAAGTGGCCGCCGTAGCAGGCGTAACCGAACAAAACGCTAGAGCTAGGGTTTCACGGGCTCGCAACGCTGCGCGAGCCATGATGCGCGGCGTGGCCGCCTTCCCGGTGTTCATGGTTGGTTTGGTGCGTCGTGGTGAACGTGAAGCAGCGGCTGCTATTCAAGCACAGTCGTCGGCCGATTCTTTGGTCGATCATGCCCATTCGCTCTCTGATTCTGCCGTTGGGGGAACCAGTGCTGTTGGTGCGGCCGGGGCAGCGGGTGCCGCTGGAGCTGCCGCGTCAGGTGCGGCTGCTGGCGCTGGAGTTTCAGCAGCCGGAAGTTCAGCCCTAGGCGGTGCTGCCGCGGGGACTATGGCCAGCGGAGTTAGTGGAGCAATTGCCTCGGGCGTGGCTACTAGTGGTGCCGTGGCAAGTGGAGCTGCTGCCACAACAGCTGCCGTTGCCACTCCTTTGTTTTCGAAAGCCGCTTTGGGGGTTGGTTTGGCAGTGGCGGTGGCTGTGCCCACTGCTGGCCCACAAATTGTCGATCGTGTTACCCGCCCAGCCCCGGTCGTGGCCGACGCTGCCAGTGGTGGCTCCAACCACAATGCCTCGGGCGAAGAGCCTGGTACCGGCAATGCGTCTTCCGAAAGCAATGGTGCTGGCGTTGCGGCGAATGATGCCAGTGGTACCAGCGGTTCTGGCGGTGAGGTCGATGCCGGGTCGGGCCAAGAGGCCAATATCGGTGATGCTAGAGAGCTTGAATCATCAAAGACCAATCGGCGTCGCGGTGGGGTGGTTGCACTGCCGAATGTCGGTGCCACCCAGCCAAGTGATGGTAACTCAGGTGCCAACAAGTCAGACACCGAGCCCACACCACCTGCCGATAACGGCAACGTTATTGCCGTACCGGTGGAACGCTTTGGGGGGTCGATCGAAGCTAGCGGATTACGGGTCACTCCCGCCGGGCCTCGCCTTGATGTTGGCGGTTCGGTACAGCTGGTGGTGCAAGGGGTGGCTACTAGCGCCAACCTAACTGCACGTTTCGAATTACCCGAGTGGCCTACGCTGCCCGGTAATGGCGCAACGAATGGTGATGCCGAAGCTAAATCGGGCGACGTTGAAGCCAAGAACAGTGGTGACGACGCTAATGCCGAGGCGGAAGAGGTGGTCGGCTATGGCGATTCAGCGGCCGAACTCGTACCAAAACGTATGTCGGCCAACATTACCTTGGCCCTGGCCGATGGCGAAACGGTAACCGTTCGCCTTGCAGGACATGCTCAACCCCTGGCCGATGCGCCGTGGGGTGCGGTTAGCTTTAACGGTCAGTTCTCGTCAACCAGTTCTAATACTGTGGCTCTAGCCAATAGCGGCACTTTCAGCGGCACTTGGAGCCCTGCCACGGGTTCACTCAAGCTCGCCCTTAACCGCTAGATCTAACCAGTTCTTGCTGCGTGGGCGATGGCTCGATGGCTGTTTCATGTTTTACGGTTAGCCTCGCTCAAAATTTACGGATAGAACCGCTCAAAATTTACGGTTAGGATGGCTCAAAAAGTACGGTTAGGAGCTGCGCGGGCTACAGTTTCACCATGGTTCTTATGCCGGAAAGCACCGTAGAACGAAGATTGTTGAAGGTATTGAACGAGCGGGTTCAAGACGAGGCCGTGGTCGCTCTACATGGACCTCGTTCGGTTGGTAAAACCACTTTGCTTCGTGCCTTTGCTGACCATCACGAAGTTGAGGTGCTCGACCTTGACGATCCAGCTGTGCTTGAAGCGGCCGTTGCTAATCCCACCCTGGCCGTTAGCGGACCTGCTCCGGTGTGCATTGATGAATACCAAAAGGCTTTGTTAATTCTTGATGCCATTAAAGCCCGGCTGAATCGGGAAGGTACTCAGCCAGGCACAGTTGTTTTAACTGGTTCCACGCGACATGACGCCATTCCCCGTACGGCCCAGGCCCTCACTGGGCGCATCCACGTGCTCTCAATCCTGCCATTGTCACAGGGCGAAATTACCGGGGTTCACGAAGATTTCCTGGCCGCTCTTCGATCCGATGCCTCGGCTGCGGTGGCGGCGTATCCGTCTTCAGGCACTCAGCGCCAAGAATATATAGACAAGGTCATGGCAGGCGGTTTTCCGCTGGCTATTCGTCGTTCGGGCGCGGCACGTTCACGTTGGTTTGCCGATTATGTACGCCTCAGTGTTGAGCGAGATGCGGTTGAGCTGGCCAACGTCCGCCAGCGTCAAGTGTTGCGCGACGTCTTGAATCGGCTTGCCGGTCAAACGGCACAGGTTCTTAATGTTTCGGCTCTGGCCGATGGTTTAGGCGCTCATCGAGAAACGATTGATGATTACATTCGCCTGCTAGAAGATCTTATCCTGGTGGCGCAGCTACCCGCATGGGGGAAGAGGCTTCGTTCGCGAGTTGGCAGGCAACCCAAAATTCACATTATTGATTCTGGTTTGGCGGCGTGGCTGTTGGGTTCAAATGCCAAGAAGTTGGCCACTCTCGACCCAACCTTTCTATCTGAATTTGGACATTTGCTGGAAACCTTTGTGGTGGGTGAACTGCGCAAGCAGGCCTCTTGGCTTGATGACGAGGTGACTCTGGGCCACTGGCGGGTAGATGATTACGAGGTCGACTTGGTGATCGAATTTGGTGATGGTGGGGTTTTGGCCTTCGAAATCAAGGCTAATGAACGAGTCGCGGGCCAAGAGTTCAACGCCTTGCGGCATTTGCGTGATTTGGTTGGTGATCGTTTTATCGCCGGCGTAGCGCTCAGTACGGGCAGTCGTTCTTATACCTTTGAAGATCGCCTACATGTGATGCCGATAGACCGTCTATGGCAAAATGTGATGGGGCAACCAGGTTCGACCCCTGAGTAGGCTGCATCGCACTACGAGGTCAAGCCGTGGTAATTAGTTTGATCTAGCGTGAGTGCTTGGCTGGCGTGTCGGGCATGGTGTTTACCGGCGGGCTAGTTTCGTGCCATGGGGAAATTGGCTCGGGTGGTAGCAACGGTTCTGGGGGCAGCTTTAGCAATGTTGGGCTTGGCATTCGGTGGAATCGCCGCCGCGGCCGAAACCGACAACGCCCCTAACCCCGAATTTTGGCCCGCTAGCCCTACGGTCAGCCCCAAGATGGCTGGTTATGCCAACGCTATTCGTTTCTTTGGTGCTGATCGCTATTCAACCAGCCTGGCATTATCTTTAGCGCTTAGGGGCACAGGCGGTTTTCCGTTTGAAACTCCCGCTCGCCAAAGCTCCGGTGCCATCAACCTAAGCCAGAACCGTAGTTGGTGGGGTGCGGCTACTTGTCCCCGGTCATTGATGGTGGTGGCGGGTGACAACCCGGCTGACGCTCTAGCCGCTTCGGCGCTTTCTGACCCCACCGGAAAATCTAGCGAACCATATCTGCAGCGCAGCGCTGCTGCCGACCCGCTGTTCGACCCGATTGGTGGTTTCGCCAAGGTCGATACCGACAACGCCCCCATCATCGTGACCACTTCGGCGCGTGAAGGGGCCACACTGTTAAGCCCGGCCGCGAATCTGGCGGTGCGCGACCTGGTGAGTGGCGGCTGCCAAAACGCTTGGCAGGCCATTGTGGTGGGTGGCACGGCCGCCGTTTCTGCTTCGGTTGAAGCCGAGCTGGTTTCACTTGGCGTGCCCGAGGTGTTTCGGGTTAGTGGCCCTAACCGCTTTGCCACCGCCTCAGCGATTACTAAAAGCTTGGGCACCGCCCCCGTACCTACCAACACCGCGGGTTGTGTTAGCCCCAATGCAACTACGTCCAGTACCAAAATGGGTTTCTACGCCAACTCGGTTATTGAATATCGTGCCAGTGCCACTGAGTGCGAACTGCTTGGCCGCACGGTGGTTCTCACCGATGGCATGGTGGGTGCCGACGCTTTGGCAGCCGGGTGGTGGACAAGTTTCTGGCAAACCCCAATTTTGTTACACAACGGGGAAGAGAGCTTGCCTTCCGACACGGCTTTGGCTCTAGAGACCACCCAAATCGACAACATTGTGGTGTTGGGCGGAACAGCTCGTGTTTCCGAGCAAGTGGTGTCCGAAGCGGTGGCCCTAACTGGTGCGCGCGTCATTCGAGTATCGGGTGCTACCCGCTATGAAACCTCGGTGGCTATGGCCAAACATTTTGGTGGCTGGTGGCCAGCCACGCCGACCGATAGTAACGGTTCAGGCTCCGGTTCCGGTGGAAGCCAAAGTGGCGGCGGTTCAGGCTCAGGCAGCTCGGGCGGTGCCGGAACGCCTAGTGACGCCAGTTTTACCAACTCGATGGTTTGTTTCGCGGCTTCGTCGGGCGAAGGTGCTGGCGCGAAAGGCTGGCCCGACGCGTTAGGCGCTGGTCCGCTTTGTGCTTCGTTAAATGGTGCGGTGTTGGCGGCTAACCCGAATGCGGTATCGGCCCCTATGCGTGCCTTGGCCCCCACCAATGGCATTGTGCCAAGCCAAAGCCCTGCTCGTGGCAGTACGGCTGGCCAACCAGGGCATGAGGCAGTACCGATTATTTTGGTGCCAGCCTCGGGTTCAAGCAGTGCTGGGGGCAATACGTCGGCCACCACCAATACGATGCCTGCCGGTGTGGGCCAGTTCTTAAGCGAGGTGTTCAGCCCCAATGAAACCTGGTGTTCCAGCGCCACTAGTCAGGCGGGTTGTTTGAACCTTGGTTTCGCGGTGTTGGTTGGTGGGGAAGCGGTAATAAACAACGCCACGGCCTTGGCGGTTTCTAACTTGGTGGGTGGCAGTGTTCCAGCCACTACGGCCACGGGTGCCAAAGTTGGCCTAGCACCCAAGTTGAGCGGTGGTTTCCTTACTTATATAGATATGTCACCGGTGTTTGATGTTTCATCAAGCCCAACACCTACTCCAGCGCCTGATACCCCCAGTTGGTTCTGTGCGCCTCGAGGTAGTTATGAAGATTTGCGGTGGTTTGTTGTCCATCCGGGTGGCACAAGTGCGGTGCCGCTCTTGAGCTTCGATGTGATGGCCGCGAAACGGTATGTCACCGATTCGCCAACCGTGCAGCGCTCAGCCGGTGTGGGTGCTCCGGTGTGTATGGCCTTGTCTGATGGCGGAAATGACGGATTAAGCATTAGCGGTATCAGCTTGGCTGGGCGCGCTACGCCTTCCAATCAAACCCAGCGGGTAAATCCAAGCGAGAACAACACCTATCGCCTCGATGGCCCGATCGAGCTGGCTGGCCCGACCAGTTCCTCAGGCGAACCTTCCGATGCCCAAAGCCCAGCCAACGGCACCACTAGTTGGACATTTTCTACGCCAAACCCCCTAGTGCAATCTCCCGCACCAACCATCACTTCTAGAGGTGAAACTGAAACAGTTACCCAAGCTTCGATATCGATCAAGCTCACCAGGGGTTCCGTGCCGGCTGCGGTGCCGGGCATACCCCCGCCCACACCAAGTTTGGCTGCCACGCACACCTTTACGGGTAGTTGGAGCATCAACACCGCTGCTGGGGTTGTCTCTGGCCAGCTAAAGGGTGAGGCCGTGCTTAGTAGTGGAACTTGGAAGCTACGGGGTGAAGCCACTGCGGTGGGTGGCACATGGAACATTCCCGCTGGCCGGGGTGGTTTCAGCGCCGATATTGCCACCAACAACGCTGGAACCTTCAACGACGACGCCATCTCCTGGCACCTCGACGGCCTCATCACCAACTAATTACTGATCACTACGAGAAGAAGCGGCCTAGCTACCGGTCGAAAGCCTTATGAGGGGCACTTTTTTGCCGATGGTTCTTGCGACGTGGCCTGGGTGCCCCTAGCCTCGTTACATAGTTGTAATCATGTGTCACAAATTTTGGCGATCCCTGGTTACTACTTATTGCGAGGTGCGGAGCCAGTCTTTTTGGGCCGCAGTTCGCGAAAGCCGATGCCCGGGACCTCCGGGTACCCGGTGTCGACATTTTCGGACATTCCTTTACTAGGAGGCTCAATATCTTGAGTATTCGCACACAGCGAGGCTCGACAAGATTTGGTGTAGCGGCGATCGCTGCTGCCCTCATCGCGTCGCTCTTCGCCTTCGCATCCCCAGCCGGGGCGGTGACCGTCGCTCAGCTAGATCCAACTCGTTATGCGGGCGCCGACCGTTATGACACAGCTGCCAAAGCAGCTCTGGATACTTTTGGCACGACCCCACGCCCCAATATCGTAATCGCCTCAGGTGAGAACTTCCCTGACGGCTTATCTGCTGCATACCTTGCAGGGGCCTTCAACGGTCCATTGCTACTTACCGCAAGCGACAGTCTGCCATTGGCCACTGCAAACGCTTTGGGCGTCTTCGGCAACAGCACCAGTACCGTTCACATCGTTGGTGGCACAGCGGCGGTTTCCGAAGCTGTAGCTAACCAGATCGCCGCTCAGGGATATACTGTCAAGCGGGTTAGTGGTGCTGACCGTTATGAAACCGCTGCAAAAATTTCCGCCGCTGCTAACGCGGTAGTCGGTGTTGGACAATTCCAAAACTCCCGCACTGCCATTGTCGCAACCGGGGCAAACTACCCCGACGCACTAGCCGCTGGCCCAATGGCATTCAGGGGACACCATCCGATTCTCCTTACCGATTCGGCGGCTCTCTCGGCCGATGCCGATACAGCTCTTACGAGCCTCGCAATTCAACGCGTTGTGATCCTCGGTGGTACCGCCGCCGTTTCTCAGGCGGTTGAAGATGCAATTACTGCTAAGGGTATTGCCGTTCAGCGTGTATCTGGTGCTGACCGTTTCGAAACGGCTGCCAAGCTTGCTACTGTGCTCCGTAATACAGAGCTTGAAGGCGGAGCCGATTGGCTAACGGCCTCAAGTCCTGCTGCCCCGATCACCTTGGCTCGTGGAACCAACTTCCCCGACGCTCTGGCTGCATCACAGGTCGGCGGCGCTCGATACGCTCCGATTATTTTGACGGGCTCTTTGCCGACCGCTTCAGGAGCATGGTTGAGCGCAAACATTGGCGGTGTGTCGAAACTCTATGTGATGGGTGGTACTGCCGCAGTCGACTCCGAGACCATTCAAGCGGTCGCTGATGCGTTGACCGCACCGACATTGGAAGCAACAATTACCGCTGAGCCTGGCCGCCCCACCTTTACGGTGGAGTTCAGCGCTCCAGTGATTGCGAATAACCCAGCTGGTGCAAACGATGCGACTAACCCGGCAAACTACCGTGTGAACAATGGTGCGACATCTGTCACTGGTGTCACCTATAATGCCACGAATAACACGGCCACGGTCACTGTGGACACCACTGCTCGTCCTAATGGTCTGGCCATCAACGATGTTGTTGTGGCCAGTGTCAGCAACTCGATTTCGAATGCCGTTGGCGTACGGGTGGCGCAGACATCCGCTACGGTTGGCCTCGATACCGCGAAGCCAGTCGGTACCTTACAAGCCTTCACCGGCCCGGTGGCTAGTAACAATAACGTCTGGGTAGTGTTCAACGAACCGGTGAAGGCAACCACCGGAACCGTGTCAATCTCTGGCGGCACTCCTGTGTCGCTTACTGGAGTCGGTACACCTGTTACCGTTGGCGGTACTGGCCATTACCTGGTTTGGGGTGTCAGCACTTCCATCGGCGAAGGTCAGGTCGCAACCATTGCGGCTGATCAGTTTACGGACATGGCCGGAAACACAAGCAATAAGCTGGAAGTCACTGCTACCAAAGATCAGGCAGGGCCGACGCTGAGTAGCGCAACGTATTCAGTTGTTGCTAGTACAAATCCAGCCGATCTCGCTACGCTCGAAGTAGTTACCAACGGTGCGACACACGGTACGGATCCAAGTATTACCATTACTGCCAAGGCGCAAGGCACCGCCACTGGCTTAGCCGGTAATGATTGGAAAATTGTTCCTGGTGCTGTCAATCCAGCTGGAGTCACGATTACTGTAAACAGCGCTCTACGTGAAATTGGTGTCAACGCACCGAATCTGACTACCGTTAACGCCAATGCATTGGTGGTCGCACTAAATAGTACGGGCGCATTTAATGGCATGTTCGCTGCTACAGTTGATGCCAACGGTCCGATCGACATCACAGATTTGGATGACGATACTACTGCTGGTGGTGAGTCAATTGTTACAGTTAAGCTGCAGTTCTCGGAGGCTTTGAACCCAACGATTTCCGGGGTTCTAGAAGGAGCCATCACGACGAAGGCCAATGTGGCACTTGCAGGCTCAACCTGGGCAGTTTCGTCAAGCGGCAGTTCACCACTCACTGGTCTCCAAGCTTACAGTTACAGCACTACGACTTCAGACAATTTGCCGAAGTCGATAACTGTGGTGGCGAACTCTGTGCGTGATCTTGCTGGCAACGGTAATGCGCTTCAGCCACAAACAGCTGTTAACGCTGGCTAACAATAATGCATGATGAATCACTTTGAAGTTTGAAGTGATTCGAGGGCCCCGGAAGAAATTCCGGGGCCCTTTGTATTTGTAGCCTTTGTAATGAGGTCATTTTCTTCATTCGATGGCGAGCAACACTACGGTGAAAGATGTTTGAGGGGGCGTTAGGTCCCCTGCTCAGCCGTCCATTCCTGACTCGTTCTGTAGCTACACATGAAGGTGTCTTCGTCGTCGTGGTCGACGGACCTCAAATGATCGATACGAAACATACGTGAATAGGAAGTTCAGGCGAACAGGTTGCTTCTATAAGGACGTTGAGCAGCGTTAACAACCATAAGCGTGGTGTTGGAAGTTGAGGCACTCCACAATCTGACCCTTTGAATGGACCGTCTCGAGCGAACCAAAATCGTGTAGTGCCGCAGGCTTGTACTCTAGGAACGCTTTTGGTGCTGCTGTTCGGAGCGACCGTGATTAGCGCGATGAGCGATTATCTCTGTCACGTGGTCAAAGGCGTATATATGGCTGTGGTATTGACCTGCGAACGGATTAATTACGTCTCACGTGTTCGGATAATGCATTTCATCCCGTGCGCCGCTTAATTGGGTGTTTAAGCATTAGGTGATGGAAATTCGAAAGCTGAGCGGTCCTGTTGCGGGTACCCTGTGAACCGTTGCGGCCAGGCGCTTTTAGTGTAGCCAAAGCAGCTTCTTCTAGTGGAATGGGTTGCTAGAGGATCGTGCCGCGGCTGGTGCACGGGTTAGATTCTTGCCGGAACCTGTCGAACACTTTGAATTAACTCATAACCAGGGGCGTGCCGGATTGATCGCGCCGTGACCCAGTACTGTATGGCAGATACGAGCAGTTCACAATGCGAGCAAATTACTACCGGCGCGATGACCTGGAACAAATGAAAGTTCAGAATGGGCATATCTCTGACCCATGGCAGTAAGTAGGCAGGAAACGCTAGATGGCCACCTCTCCGTGGATTGTTTGATCAGTGGGAATGGGTCGGTCGGTAATAGTAATGTTGTACGACCCAAATACCTGTTGGCCGTGACCCGTGAGCTCAACGTTGCCCACAACGCGACGAACGTTAAGGTTGTTGCTGCCCTCAATGACCATGCTGGCTTTAACTCTCGCTTCGTGGCGGATAGCTCGACTCCGACGGGTACGATGGACAATACGGGTACGCTGAGCGCTTGCAGTACGACCAACCGCTTCATTGTCCAGTACAGTGAAGCAACGGGAACCAGCGTCACGGCCTTGGCTAATTACGGTCTTGACGTCGACAATAACGGCGTGGTCGATATTACTGCTATATCGGTTCCGCTCACTGGGATCGATAACCCGCTTTTCCCGACTCGGGTCACCGTGGACTTCACGACTGGTGATCCGCTTCTGGTTCCAGGTACGGCCACTCGCTTGAACGTTTCCAACGTTCTAGACCTGGCTGGCAATGTGATTAGCCCCGACCTGACCTGCATCGCGGTTGCGGGCCTCACCCCGTCTGCTCCCTGAGCAGTTAGCTATCAGGATATTTAATTCCTAATTAAACGAGGAGTGGCCCTGGTCTTCGGACCAGGGCCACTCCTCGTTTTTAACCTCTTCAAAAGAACAAGGTAACGTTGAAACGTAAGCCGATTAGCTAATGTTCTGATTCGTTCATTGCAATGCATTGCCCTGCAGGTAGATGGTTGGGTATGCCGCCTTAAAATAAAGAAAATTAAATTTGAGTGGTTGTAAATAGCTGGCGTCCCGAACTGGACAGTTGACCTAGGCGGTTGGACCTTGCCCACTGTGCACAGATAGACCGGTATCTCCGGGAAACCTCACCAGGTTAACAAACCATTTTTGAGTATCTTTAACCTTCATATTTATATATGCCTTAACCTCGGATTCAGTTTCAAATGAGCATGTTGTAGATGGAATCGATATTGAGGCTTCATGGATGAATACAGTATAACGTGGATATTCCATGTGCCGGAGTATAGTATGCAATATAACTGATTTCAACGCGCTCTTGTATGGTCTTAGATGAGCCTAGCGTTGAACGCGAGGGTTTAAATATCGGTATGTTATACAGTCTCTAATATACTCAAAGGGCGCGGATGTTACTGTCAAAATCATCTGGAGTTGTGTATCTGCCTCCACCGAAGTCGGCTTGCTCGTACTGTTAGCTTATGCTGTTAAAAGACAGTGATTCAGCCGCCGATGCATTCTGCCGCTGATTTCGACGGAAATTGCGACGTATGGAATATCGCCTAAACTCGCTCGTCATGGCTGTTGAGGTGAAATCGGCGGGACAGTTTGGCCGCACACGTGGTTTGTTGGGTTCGGTGCTCGTTGCTATCGCCGTATTGGCCCTGGCGGCCTGTAGTGATGGCTATGAGAATTCCGCCGATAACGCCCGTACGAAAGAGCCCAAAACCTCAACGTCAGTGCCCAGAGGTGAAGAGGCCTATGAAATAGGCTTGCCCGAAGACCCCGATGGTTCTTCGGTTGACTTCGTTGCCTTGCACAACGTTGACGATGACGATGCCGATAGCAACGTCGATGACGAAGACCTGGTGCCAGAACACGCCTATGTCGCCTATGAATCGGTAATCGACCAAGGTGTTGAGCGAGACGTCTGGACCGAAGCCGAAGGTGTAATAGCAGTACTCGAGATCTTGTTAGGTGAGCGCCCTGAATCAGCTATCGACGTGTGGAATGCGGTCACAAGTTCTAGCTTTTCGGGCGTTGTATCCCGAGCGGTGTGGTTGCTAGATGAGCCGAGCGTTGATGATGCAACTAAAGACGAGCTGAGCCGACTGCTCAGCGTGATTGCGCCACCGATAGATGAAGTGTTCCCCGAGCTAGCAGGTGACAACGCTGAACCGTCACGCCAGAAATCGGACGATTCTGCCTATGGCGGCGAGCTAGTTCGCATTCAACTAAGTAATTGTGTGACCCCAGCGTTCGACAAGTTCGCCTCGATCGAAGCCCGAGACGATGTTGAGTGCTGGAAAGTGATTTCTAGAACCACCAACCACCGGCTGCGGGTCATATTCCCTGAAGGGCTAGAAGACCAAGCCCAAGTGGCGCTCGAAGCCATGGTGGCCACTGATGCGGCCAGCCAAGACTGGGGCGCTCAGGGCGGACCGGCCAGCTTATTAATCACCCCGGCTAGAAACAAAGCAGCGTTGGGTCTCGCTACCGTTAACCCCAACGTTATGACCGGCGATGAATGTGTGATCTCAATGTTTGCCGGAGAGTTTGCCCGTGGAGCAGGGGGCCACGGAGTCGATTTCGGCCAGGTTGTGGCGCACGAGCAAGTGCATTGCCACCAGTTTGCTTCATTCGGAAACCTGGGGGATCAAGACTGGGTAGTTGAAGCCATTGCCGAGCTTTATTCACACCTAGTAGTGCCAGACGGGGGTGTTGAACGGCTGTTGATTTCCCATTTCATGACTGGATCATTGGTTAAATCGCTTGACCAGATGAGCTACGAAAACTGGGTGTGGTGGCAATACATGGTGAACCATTCATCGCCTGCTCATGTGTGGGAGCTACAGGGCCGCCTATTACGAAGCGGATTGCAAGGTTTAGCCGCCGAGCCTGGTATTGCCGAGGCTTTCCACAACTTCACCATCGATTTGGTATCAGCTGGGATACCAACCAGAAGTGCCCCCATACCGCCATTTCGCATGGCACCGCGACTGGCCACAATTTCCTCTGAACAGACGGTGTCCACCGATTCGCAACAGTTCGTGGCGTCGCGACACGTGGTTCACTATAAGGCAGAACACCTCTTCACCCAGGAAGACCGCACCGAAACCGACGGCATCACCCAGTTGGCAACGGTAGAAGCCAGCACCAACCGAGCTAGTTGGGCTGGACTACCTCCCGAGGTGCGCAGCCGTTGCGACAAAGCCGAACGCTACATAGTGGTTTCCACCATCACCAAGCCAGAAACCCACACGTTCACCTTCGATGTCACCGAGGCCGAGAAGTACGGGTGCGACTCGTGCTTGGGTGGAACCTGGGTGCTCGACAATGAAACTTTCGCTAACGCCATTAATCAGCTGGTGGCGGCGGAAGGCTTGCCACCAGGAGCCTCAGCGCGAATGGAACTGATTGGCGACTATTTCTATCGTTTCGACGGTGCCGGTAGTGCTATTGCCTGGCGGGACAATTATGAAATTCGTAACCACGTTTCAGCCTCGGGCATGAACATGACCCTCAGTGTGTTTGTCGATTCGATCGAAACGTCACAGTACGGGGCTGATGGTGAACGCTTCACTGCTTGGGATGCTGTGACCGTAGATTATTTGTCACGGATGGAGATGCCCGGCATGGGTATCGGGGTGGCCGTGTCGCCAGATGAAAGCGTAATTTCCGCTTTTGGGGGAACCTTTTCTGGCCCTGGCGGTGGGCTCGACCCGGCTCAGCGTGCCGGTGGCACCTACACCTGTACAAAACAAAGCTTAGAGCTGGTGCTCGACGCATTTGCCGACGCTCCAATTCGCTTCACCCGCGTGGCAGCGCCACCAGAACCACCGGTTGTCCTCGCCCCATAGCAACAGCACCTAGTGCGCTAATAACCCAAGGTGACAGGCTTTTGTGCCGATACTGTCATAGCTTCATCGTAGAATGGGTTGAAGCTAGAACCTTAGGAGGACGAATGGTCACAGTTATTGAATTCGACGAAAAAATGGCTGAAATCAAGGCTATCGTTGTGAAAAACGGGCTAACGCTGGAGCGGTTCGCCGAACTGGGGGCTGCTGATGAGCTGGACAACCCGGTACTGCGCGAATTATGGCTCGCTTGGGATTATCTCTTCGATAATTCTGACGACAAGTAGTCCATGCCAGCAGTCCTAGCTGAATTAGCGGAATCGCTTAAGGCCGAGCTTGCTTCATTAGTTGAGTTAGCTATCGGCATCAAAGATGCGTTTGCTTTGGAGAGCGTCGCCGGGCGGGCTGATTATGTAGATTTACGAACGCGCAATGCTAAGAGCTCCAGCAGCAACCTGCGGGATTATTTGCCTTTGAGCAGAAAAGAAGACGAAAACTCGGGTCCGTATTTATTTCTAAAAGCGTCTTACAAATTGAGCATGGATGATGAAGGCGAACATCTCATGGTCGAAACGTCGAGTTTTGGGTTATGGACGACACTCCGCAAGAAGAACCAGCCCGTGCCTGTTTTCCGAGTTGAATATGACCGGCGTGCAAGACAGAAACCGAATTCGCATGTGCATATTCATGCGGAATCCGTAGAACTTGGTTGGGTATACGGTAGCGCCGGTCTGCCGCTTCGTAGACATGAGGAGATCCATTTTCCTCTTGGGGGTCATCGTTTCCGACCAACCTTTGAGGAACTTTTATTATTTTTAGACCGTGAAGATTTGTTTCGGGACTGGTCCAGCAAAGACTGGAAAGCACATGTCCAAGAATCACTAGAACGCTTTCGGGCTAACCAAGCAAAGGCAACGGTCCGGCGATATACAGATGAGGCGATCGAGGTACTTAGAAGCGCTGGCTATAAGGTGACTGACCCTGCATCACAGCCTTAGAAAACGACCGGAAACGAGAACCTGCTAGCTGTGTAAACCAAGCGACATTTAACGGTCGGCTCCATTGTTGCTGAATACGCTCATTCGCATCTAGGGATTCTCAACCTTCGTCTATGAGATGGTGCCTTTTCATTTGCAGTGTTTCGTACCAAGCGAACACGGTAACCGCGGTCGGCATGTCACAGGGCGGGGGCATAATTGGTTGATAGTAAGGTACGGGCCAAAGCATAGGAAGTGCAGTGGTTTTGGGGTTTAACCAGAAGCGAACCATTCCAACAAAGCGGCACCGTCGGCCACTAGTGGCCTTGGCCACCTTGTTGGCCGCCATTTTGGCAGTGCTTAGCGCCAGCCCGGCCAGCTTCGCCGACACCGACGACAGCCCAATTAACGCCGACACCGGAAACGATCCGGCTTCCTCACCGAACGTCCCCACCTTCACAAACTCCATGGTGCCCATGGCCGACGGCGCACCCACCCTGGTAATCCCCGACGTGCGCTTCGTTCCGACCTCACGCCGTCAGGTTTCCCTTGGTGTGGAGCACGTGCATTTCGCCCGGGCCGCACCCGCCGCGCAAGTAGATGTGGCCATAATCAGCCCCGAAGCTCGCAGTCGCCTAAGGGTGATGACCGCCCGCAACCAAGTAGCGGGCTGGCGTGAAACCGTAACCTCAATGTGCGCCCGCATCTCATGTTCGGTCGCCATCAACGGTGACTATTGGGATTCACAAAACCGCCCCAGCGGTGGCGTTGTAGTCGACGGCGAGCTGTATCAATCACCCCCACCAAACCACGCCTATTTCACCATCGACCAAGCTGGCACCCCCAGCACCAACGCCTTCACCTGGACCGTGCAGTTAGCACTTGAAGGCGGCCAAATCATCCCCATCGATGCCGTGAACCGACCAGCCGACCCGGGCCAAGTAGTGCTTTACACCGCTCGACGGGGTTCCACCACCAAAACACCCGACGATACCCGTGAACTGGTGTTACAGATTCTGGAACAGCACTCTAGCGGAAGCTACCGGGTGAAAATTGTCGATCAGCGTACCACCGGCAACCTGGGCATTCCCCCCGGCATGCTAATTCTGGCTGGCCGAGACAGCGCCGACGCCGTTCTTCAAGAACTAGGCACCCAAGCTGCTCTCGGCAACGACACCGGTACCATCACCATTGACATTGGCACCACCGAATACGCCCTTGGTGGCTCACCCCGACTAATCCAGAACGGCTTCTACGACTTCCCCCATCTCGACCCCGCCGCCATTGGCCGCCACCCACGCTCAGCGGTGGGATTCACCGCCACTGGCGAAGTGCTGCTGGTCACCGTTGATGGGCGCCAACCCAACCGCTCACTCGGCCTGGGTTACCCCGAACTCGCCGAATTGTTGGCACACCTTGGTGCCGTTGAAGCCATTGCCCTTGATGGGGGAGGCAGCACCACCTTCGTGGTGGAAGCCCAGATGGCGAATCGCCCGAGCGACGCCTCACCCCGCGCCGTGGTCAATGCCCTGGTGGTCGACCCACCAACGGTTGGTTCGGCCCGCCTTTCGGGTGCTAACCGCTACGCCACCTCGGTGGTCGCTTCCCAAGCGGCTTTCCCCAACGGTTCACCAGGGGTGATCATCGCCAGTGGTGACAACTTCCCCGACGCTCTAGCCGGGGCCGCCGTCGCGGGTGCCACCAACATGCCGGTCCTGTTAGTAAGCAGTAACTCCATACCGGCCGAGGTGACCAACGAAATCCGACGCCTTGGTGCCCACTCAGCCATAATTCTCGGTGGTAATGCCGCTATTAGCCCACAGGTTGAAACTCAGGTGCGGTCGATGTTGCCCTTCGTGGAACGGGTTTCTGGTTCGGGGCGGGTTGAAACCGCGGTGGCACTTTCAAAGATGGTTTACCCCAACGGCGCACCCGTGGTTTACCTGGCCACCGCCAACACCTTCCCCGACGCCCTGTCGGCTGGGGTTGGGGCTGCTACCGAAGGGGGGCCCGTGCTTCTGGTTTCAGGCGACACCTTGGCACCGGCCGTGGCAAACGAACTGGCCCGCTTGGCCCCAAGCCGCATTGTGATTGTGGGTGGTACCCAAGCCATTTCAAACACCATCTTGAACCAAGCCAGCGCTATTGCCTCCACCAAACGAGTTTCGGGGGCTAACCGCTACGCCACCTCGGCCGCCCTGAACCAGTTTCTGTATGGTTCGGGCGGAGTTGTGGGCGCAATGGCTGGAAACAGCCAAGCCGTTGTGGCCACCGGCGCCGATTTTCCCGACGCGCTAAGCGGTGCCTGGCTGGCAGGTCAACGTCAACAACCATTGTTGCTGGTAGAGCCCACCTGTACCCCCGAACCTGCCTTGCGGGCCGCCGATACATTGGGGGTGAACACCATTACAATTATGGGCGGTCGTGCTGCGATAGGTGCGCCCGTTGAGCGCTTGGCCGTATGTGCGAAGTAGTTCGAAAATGGAAGTAGATAACGAATAGATGTCGCGGGTGGCAGTATTTTCCCAACGTCAAAGGTTGGGTTGGAAGGATAATTGTGAAGAAGTTTTTGGCGGCCCTATTTGCTGTCACCTTGGTCTTCGGTGCCGCCGCCTGTGGCAGCAGCGACGACAAAGATTCAGAAACCACCACCTCCGAAGCCGAAACTGAAAGCCCTAGCACCACCGATGCTGACGATGGGCCGGGGCGGGCCGTAGTAAATGGCAATTCGGGCGACGACGATTCAGACGACAATGGCAACAACTCCGGTGGCAACTCGGGCAATTCCGGTGGTGTGGAAACCGTTTCACCCGACCCGAATATGAAGCCCACCGAATCTGAAATCCCCATGTACGAGGGTTAATTTGCGCTGGCCGCGCCTCCTAACGCCATTAGCAGTCTTGCTATTGGCGCACCTGGTGTCGGCCCTCATAATTAAAGGCCCGGTAGCAGTACCCGACGTGACCGGCTACCTGGCCTATGCCCAATGGCCAGCCGGAGGGCTAGCCCCCTCTAGCCAACTGGGGTTCTTCCCCGCCTATGGGTTGTTGTTAGCCCCCGTAGCCATTGTGGCCAGCTGGTTTGGCACACCGGTGAACGAATCATCGGGGCTGTTGCAAACCTCGGCTTTGGTGCTAAACGCATTAGCCGCGGTTGGCGCGGCTGGGCTGGCCCTATGGTTGTGGCATGGGCTAAGTGAGCCAACAAAAGAGCGGCCACAACCCCGTGAACCGAGCGGTGACAAGCACCTGCCACAGGTTGCGGCAACCGAAAAACACGTGGGTGGGCATAGCGGCTCGAACGAGATTGGCGAAGGCACTGCCGCCCCATGCGATCTGGCTGCTAGCCGCTGGTCAGGGTCACCGTGGTGGTTTGGCGTTGTGGCGGTGTTGGTCGCGTTGCACCCCTCGCTTAGTGTGGCCTCGAAAATTGCCTGGCCCGAAGTTTTGCTGGCCGCGTTTGTTTTAGGCCTATCGCTGCTAATGGCTCGACTCGATCGGCGCTGGCCAGCGTGGTTCATCGCAGGGTTCTTAGCTGCCATAGCCACCGGGTTTCACCCCCGAGCAGCGGTGTTAACACTTGGAGTGTTGGCAGCGGTTCTTCTCAAACCGCCACCTAAACGCGGTGAAACTATGGCGGCAGTGGTTGGTATCGGCGCAGCCGTGGTGGTGGTGGTTTTGATGTTGGCCACCCTGTACCAAGGCGAATCGCCATTCGGTCGACTATGGGCCATTGTCACTGGCAGTGGAACCGGTGGTGCTACCGCGTCATCGTCCGCCTTGGTGAACGGGCGTAGCGGCGTTACCTGGTACTCAGCTTCTGGTGGCCAGATATTGGCGCTCGCCACAAGCACATTCGGTTTAGCGCTCGTTGGCCTCATCGCTGGGGCCAAAGAAACGCTGAGCGCCACTCGAAGCCGTCTATCGCCAATGTTGCGTGGCCGCCGTGACCAAACCAATCTTCATGGCGAAACCGGTTCACCACACCAAGACGACGCCAGTAACCGGGTGGGAATATTCCTGTTCGTCTCGGCCCTAGCGGCTCTCGTTTTAGCCTCGCTTTCTCTTCAAGGCTCGAACCGTGCCGACGTGTGGGCCTATGGCCGCTACCTCGACCCCTACGCTGTAGCGCTCGCCATCTACGGATTGTACGCACTGACCCGCCAACGCTCACGCCTCTGGCTGCTTGTGGGCGCAGCAGGCACCCTCGGTGTGGCGACCATGGCTTCGGTTGCCACAGTTGACGCCGCTAGGCGGTCACCGCTTCGCATTATGGGATTAGGCAACGACCAGTGGTGGACGATAGCTAACCGGCAGGCCCCAACGGCCCTCATTGTTTTGACCGTAGTGGCGGGCGTGGGGTTAGTACTCTTGGTGGCAGCCAACCTTTTGGGTAGGTCGCGGTACCGAGGGCTGGTTTGGGCGGTGTTTACTCTGGGGTTGGCAGCGTCTGTTGGCTGGGCGAATCTAGGTGGACTTCGCCATGTGCATTCCGTGGGTGAGGTGGCTACCCGCCAATACAGCACTGCCGCCGTGGTGGCAGAACGTGCGAAGAACGATCCGGCCATCACATGTTTGGCCCATGACACCTACGAAGTGCGTAGCTATGCCCGTTGGATGTATCAACTAGCGCTACCTAGCCTGCGCCACCAAAGAATTTCGCTAGATGACCAAAGCCAAACCCCATGTTCTGCGCTGATAATCGCCACCACCAAAGGTGACCACATGGTTAAACATCAAGCCGAGCTTATTGGTAAAGAACCCGGTGCGAGCTGGGGCCTTTGGCGACTGCCTGCACCCCACTGAGCCGTTTCACAGGGGCTAAACCTTTGAAGCGTAAATCTCGTTTCAGAGGCTTAGACACGGTTGGCTACCGAGCGAGAACACGGCGTTGTTGAGCTGATTTGAGAGTGCTCTTACGGTGAACTGGGGTTGGTGCCACCCGGTAAATAATGTCGAGGTGTAATACCGGCTTCTATTTCTAAACGGCGGGCGTGTTCTAGCACTTTCTGGCTAACAGCACGATGGGAAGCAATCAGATCAGCCAAAATGGCCAGCACCGCCATCAAGAACGCCACAATCACAAAAATGGCCCCTAACACCACCGACTGTAAGTGACCGGAACGGCTGCCGTTCACCAGCCAATCCCAGGTGAAGGGGGTAAAAGCGGCTGCGGCACAAAGCACAAAAACTATGGTCAATACACCAAAAAATTTAATTGGTTGGTAAGCCGCGAACACTCGAATAATCGTTAGAGCATTACGCCTTATATAACTCCAGTTGCTGCTAAACAACCGAGAATCACGAGTCTTCGGATTTGTTTCAACTGGAACGTGTGTGATTGCTAAACGAGAAGCCCCGGCTTGGATGATCGACTCGATGGTGTAGGTGTAGTGGGTGATCACAATGAGCGACAATGCGGCCTCACGAGAATAGGCCCGAAACCCAGAGGTGGCATCGGGAATGTTGGTGCCCGACACGATGCGCACCACCCAACTGCCTAAAACCTGCAAACGTCGTTTCAACCACGAAAACTCGGCCACCGAACGCACATCACGATCGCCCACCACAATGTCGGCTTGACGCGCCACGATAGGCGCCACCAAATCGTGGATACTGGCACCGCAATACTGGTTGTCAGCGTCGGTGTTAACCACCACATCGGCCCCCAGTTTTAACGCGGCGTCTAGTCCGGCTTGAAACGCGAAGGCCAAGCCCCGGTTTCGGGGGAGCGACACAATGTGGTGCACGCCTAGTGAGCGAGCCACCTCAACGGTGTTGTCGCTCGATCCGTCGTCGATCACCAAGAACTCAACCGTGTCGAACCCCTCCACCTGAGTGGGTAGATCAGCCAGGGTAGCTGGCAGCTGTTTTTCTTCGTTCAAACAGGGTATTTGGATGATTAACTTCACAAATAAAGGGGTTTCTACCGGGGGAACTTAGTGATTTAGCCATCAGTCGGTGTTTGCTACGAACACCGACTGGCACTTGGAACGTTCGACACGTATTACTCAGCTGGCCTCACGATAACACTTAGCCGAAGGGGCTCTTGGCCAGGTTCGCTAAACCAACGGAAACCTTCTTGTAACATTTCAAGTCCAAGAACGTACTCGCCCGGAGGCAAGGGCTCACCATGGTCGTTAATGGCGTAAATAGCAACTGGTAAGACTTCCGAATCCCCAGCCCACATATAGTGGGGTATCGGTACCCGGTACGGTGCCTCAAAGAGTAGAGCGCTAGAACCTTCAGTATAGGTTTGTGAAGATAGCCATCGAAGTCCCATGCGGATAACCCCGGGTGCAGGCCATGTGGAATCTGCAGGCCAGGCAAAATGGGTGTCGGAGTTGGTAACTTGAACGCATAAACCCACCCAGCCACCGCTTGTTACTTCAATGATTTGGGGTGGGGACTCTCCTCTAGCAGGTTGCGAACAATCGATAGGTGCTACAACGGTGGGTTCGCCAGCCCAAGCAGGTGATGATCCTGAGCCGAATGACGATATCACGCTAATTTCAGCCATCATGTTGTCGAGTGGACGCTCTGTCATCCAACCCTTTGGCAATAGTGCACCTTCTTGTGCCAATTGTTCATATATTGGCCCTGGTCTCACCCATACTGCCTGGTTGTTTAACCCGTCTAATGCCACTACAGCAGAGTCCACCCATTCGTCAGCCTGCTCATTGTGGAATGGCACGACATCTGGTTTAGCTATCGCCAAATCTACGTCATACGCTGCTTCTGGCCCGCGTATTCGTTTGCTGAGCACAACTTTAGGTATCCAATAACCATAGGAATATTCGGCCTGGTGTGATAATTCAAAGCTATCCACCCCAATAACCTTTACCTGGGTGGTATCTACGGCACGTTCTAATTCAGGAATGAAATGCCAGTTATTATATACTGATGCAGTAAAATGTTCTAGAGGTTGAACTGTTAATAGTCCAAAAGCAATAAATAAAACAATGATTAGTGAACTTGCAAGAGTGTAAGCCCCGTGTGTTATTAGGATATACAGCGATATAAGCACTGCTATTGATAGTAACACTGCACCAATAACGATAACTTGGCTTCCAAACAGCCAAAAATGCGGATATAGGGATAAGACCATGTTCCAAACGATCTCCCCTTTGAACAGGTTGGTGCCGCGGGCTGCTATTAACGCTACATTTAAAAAAATACTACAGATAATAGTTGCGATTAGAAGTGTGCGTTGTGCTGATTTTATCGCGAACAGTGTGGCTATTCCAATAGCAACTAGGATAGGTACAAATGATTCGTTATACCTACCATAAATAAGGGTGTCGGTTCTTGGATTGTTGGTCACAAATGATAGGACTGAAGTGGTGAATAACGCTGATAAACCAATAAAGATAGTCGTAAGTGTTAAGCGTCTTCTGCTGCTCAAGGGTGTCTCTCGGTGAAGGATCAACCAAAGAATTGCCAGACCCCCAACTGTGGCTAATCCCAATGAGCCAATTGTGAGATACCAGCCTTGGCCCACCATGCCTGCCCCGGTTTTAGGTAGATAGGACGGTGTAATAAGCCGGTGAATTAGTTCCTTGCTGGTTCCTTCGTCAGCATTTTTGTCGGGCCATCGTGCGGCTACTACCCACGCACTAATTAAACGGCTTCCAAACCAGCCCAATAGCAAACCCGCTATACCAAGGGTGGCAACTCGTTTGGTAACCCACCCGAAACCTGCTGCTACTACAAAACCGACTATACAAAGTACTAGAACAACTAGATAACGAGGGTGGGCAGCGTGAAGAAATAGGGTGGTAGGCACTATTGCTAATCGTTGCCAAATTGGCCGCTCTTGTTCATCTAGGGTTAGCCATACTGTGATGGCCCACCAAATGGTAAGAGGAATCAAAAGATTCTCTGACCAGGCAGAACCTGAGGTAACGAGGATTGATGGATAGAGCGCGCTGATTACAGCACCTTGTAGTGACGGCTTTGAACCAAAACCCAAAACCCTATGTAGTAGTAGCCATGCTAGAGGTAAAACAGCAGCCATCAAAAATGCATTTAAAACCTGAGCTCCCTGAAACAGCGCGGCTGGATTGTTTCGTACAATCCAAGCAATTGGTGCCAATAGAAGTGAGTAGCCCCAGGCGTATACTGGGCCAGCTAACATTTCATCTGCTGGCCGAAAACCTGCCAGAAAACTGGCGTTACCTAGGTATCCGGTTTCATCCGGTGTGACGATTGGTCCAGGTATATTCCTGGCAAACCACAGGTGAACTCCTATCAAGAGTACAAATCCTACGGATAGCCAAACGGCAGGATTAGGCTGGCTGCTTGCGTATGGGGCTAAGTCTTTATCTGGCAGGCCTCTCATAGCAGGCTTTTCACAAATATAGAGGTGACCCTCCTCGCCGCTGCGCTTGTTCATAGTCGGCAAAGCCTAGTGGCAAATGATGTGGCCTAGATACTCAGGGCGAACGTGTTGGCGTAGTATCAAACAGGGCCACTTCATTGGCCTAATTTTGTCATGCACTTTCTTGCCGAGCCCTCCGCCGAGACAGAAACCGCCCCATCGCTGGGCCCCACCGCGCCTGCCCCTACCAAGATTGAACGCAATCTAAACATTGCGGCTTGGGTTTTGTTGGGTGCGGTAACGGCTTGGGTTTCTTGGCAAAGCCTGAAACACGACTTCCGCACCGAAGCGCTAGTAGGCGACCAAGCTTCGTTCTACCTACAAATCTTAAGCTTGGCCCACGACGGCCACGACCTTTCCTACAACGCTCTCGACTACGCCCGCTGGCAAGTTGTGGAATGGCGCCCTGTTCCCTACGGCCTTTACTTCCAGGCCTTCAGCGGAGGATGGGCCTTCGCCAAACCTTACGGCTATTCCGTCCTAGCAGCTCCCTTCTATCGCTTGTTGGGCCCCATCGTGGGCGTGGCTTTCACCAACACGGCACTAATTTGGGCACTTTTAGGTACCAGCATTGCCATTTTGCGCCAATGGTTACGAGGTGCTGTGGTGCCGTTGGTAACCCTGGCCTTCGTGTTCGCGTCGAATGCTTATCTCTACGCCTACCCGGTGGGAACCGACCTGTTCTTACCCGCCTTGGTGGGTGTGTGCGCCTATCTGGTGGTGTATGGAACGAAACACAACCAGTGGTGGCCCGTTGCTTTAGCCGCCGGGGTTCTAGCGTTTTTGGTGGCTGAAAAGACCACCATGTTGGTGGCCTTATTGCCCTTGGTTGGTTATGGCTTTTGGCAGGTTCGCAGCTGGCAAAAACGGGTGATGGTGGCGCTCGGCTTTGTTATGGTACTGGCAGTTTCGATTGTGCCGTATCTGCATTATTCCGATGGGAAGTCGTGGAACGCCTACGGCGGCGATCGTTATTACGGGCGAGTGCAAGTACCGTTTCAACCCCTCGAACCAGGTGAAGAAATGGTGCTCGATCCGGTGGCCACCGACGAAAATTTCACGGTTACCTACATCACCAACTCGATACGACACAACATTCCCGAAGCTTTGAAGTCGGCCTTCTATTTTCTCTTCGGACGCCATGTTGGCCTGCTTGTTATTTACCCAATAGCGCTTTTTGGGATTGGTCTAGCGCTGTGGCGAGCAAAAACCATGTCACCCGAAGCCATTGCTGCCCTGGTCGGCATCATCCTTTACGTTGGTCTTTACCTGGTTCTCTTCCCCGACAACTTTTGGGGCGGCGGCCAAGCCATCGGCAACCGTTATTTCCTCCAAATTGCACCCTTAGCGCTGGTAGTCATTGCAGGCACCAAAATTCCCTCGCGATGGTTGGGTGGCGCAGCCGTATTAGCAGTGGCGTGCAGCCTGACTTTTCAGTGGCACGCCCACCAACACCCTTCAGAAACCATGTACAAGCTGTGGCACCAAAGCCCGGCTCAAGCGTGGTTACCGTTCGAAACTAACCAAGACGGCCGGAATTATTGGAACTGCGGTGCCTACATCTGTGACGACAACAACCCCAAGTTGGCCGAAGAAGAATATAAGGCCTGGTTGTTAACCCAAGAAGACTCTAAATCCCAAGAAGACTCGAAATAATGCGGAATCGAAAGCTGCTGGTCACGGCTTTTGGCACGCTGGTGGGTCTGGTAGCAGCAGCTTTTGTGGTGCGCACCCTATTGGTGGAATGGGATGGCACCAAAGAGGCGTTATCGGGTGCCTCTTGGTCTTGGATGTTTCTGAGCCTCATACTGGCGACGGCAGCCATGGTGGCCGTGGCCTGGGTTTGGGCTGATGTTGTTGCTGCTCTGGAATCACGCCACCACAACCGAGGCGATTTCGTTGCACGCTACTTTGTCGGCGAACTCGGCAAGTATCTTCCCGGTGGAATTTGGACGGTAGTCGGCCGAGCCGAACTGGCCCGGCGAATTGGAATACGCCGCAGCGTGGCCTACGGCAGCGTGGCGCTTTCTCTCATCACCTTATATTTAGCCGCGGCGGGCCTAGCCACCGCCTTGTTGCCCTTCAGTCTGGCCAGCTCAAATAGTGAAGGCAGCGATCTACGGGCCATCTTCGGTATAGGAATTGTTTTAATCGGCGGGCTAGTGGTGCTTCACCCCAAGACGTTGAACTATGTGGTGGGCATTGCGGAGCGAATTGGTAAACGCCCCATAAACGTGGCTATTCCGCCCGGGCGGACCATGACCATATTGGTGTTGCGTTATGTGCCAGCGTGGTTGGGTATCGCGGCATCTAGCTATGCCGTGGCCAGGGCCTTAACTCCCGAAGTTTCCATGCCCAAAGTGGCCTTAGCTACCCTGGCCTCATGGATCGCCGGGTTTATTGCCGTGCCTGTACCCGCTGGCGGAGGGGTACGCGAAGCGGTATTCCTAGCATTGTGTGGTCTACCAGCCGGTATAGGGGCCGCGGTGGCCTTAATTTCCCGTCTATTATTTGTAGTGGTTGACGCCATCGGCGCCGGTGCCGGTTCGCTTATGTTGCGCCGTAGCACCACACCCAGCCCGCTATCAACGGAGCAGTTTTGACTAGTCGTATTGAGCCCCCAGACGCCACAGCGCAGCTGCCACGGCGTGAGGTAGCCGTGTTGTTACCTTCCTACAACGAAGCCAACAACCTGGTAGAAGTGGTGCCCGAAACTTTGGCCATCTTGGAAGCAGCCGGACTCGACTACGAGGTGGTAGTGGTTGACGACGGCTCGACTGACGGCACCCGTACCGTAATGAAACCCATGATCTCGCCACGCACTCGTTATCTACGGCTGCGGCGAAACTCGGGTAAGTCGGAAGCTCTTCGAGCCGGGCTCTCGATGATCGACGCCGAGTTTGTGGTTTTGATGGACGCCGACGGCCAAGATGACGCCACCCAAATCCCCGCTTTGGTGGAACGCTTGCGTAACGGTGAAGCAGACCTGATCACCGGACGCCGAGCGCTGCGCAACGACCGTTTCATCAAACGCAACACCTCGAAGATTTATAACGCCGCCACCGCCAAAGTTACCGGTGTGGAAGGCCGTGATTTCAACAGTGGTCTCAAGGCCATGACCGGAGATTTAGCTGAATCGCTAGAGCTTTATGGCGAACTACACCGTTACATTCCGGTGTTGGCTCACTGGAGCGGTTTTCGCACCTTAGAAGTGGATGTTGACCATCACCCACGTCGCCATGGCACCACCAAGTTCGGCAAAGCCCGGTTTTGGCGAGGTTTCCTCGATCTCATCACGGTGAAATTCCTGACCACCTACACAGCCCGGCCCTTCCATCTCTTTGGGGCGCTGGGAGTGGTGTTAGGTGGGGTAGGTTCGGCGCTGTTGGCGTGGATGCTGGTTTTAAGAATCCAAGGCAACACCGTAGGCGACCGGCCCGCCCTATTAGCGGGAGTGTTGTTAGTGATGGTGGGGGTGCAGATGGTGAGTTTGGGCTTAATCGGTGAGCTAATTGTGCATTTACGTCGGAATCGTCAACTCGATCGGGAATCACTAATCGAGGTGCGCCAATGAGCGACGATGAAGCCCACGGTGGCGGGCCAAAGAGCACGGCGGCTGGTGGTGGGGATGGAATAAAGCCAGCCAGAGAAGCACGGCGAACCATTGGCTTAGCCCCAGGCGCGCCCGAGGCGGCCGCTGGACAAGACGCCAAGAAATATTCGACCTCAAACCCAGTGGTGCTACGCCTATTCAACTCGTGGGCCAAAGATTTGATCAATGCCCTCGACCTCGACTCGACCAAACCCGACGTGGTGGTTGATGTTGGAGTAGGTGAAGGTTTGGCCCTAGAGCGCGTTATTGGCACCAACCAGCCAATAATCGGCGTGGAATACCGCCTCGACAAACTAAGTCTCGCCACCAGACGCTTACCGGCCCTAGCAGGTGTGGTGGCTGATGCCGGCATGGTGCCCTTAGCCGACCACAGCGTTGATCTGGTGAGCTCAATTGAGGTGCTTGAACACCTAACGCACCCTGAATTGGCGGTGGCTGAATTCGCGCGTTTGGTGAAGTCGCGAACGGGTCGGGTGGTGGTTTCAGTCCCGTGGGAACCGTGGTTTCGGCTAGGAAACCTAGGTCGAGGCAAAAATATTGCCCGCTTTGGGAACGACCCCGAACACGTTCAACAATTCAACCCCAAGCGTCTGGGCTCATTGCTGCAGGCTGACTTCGAACAGGTGCAGGTGAAACCATCGTTTCCTTGGTTAATCGCGGTGGCCACCAAACCGCTACATTAAACGCGGCGTGGCCAACCAAGGCAGTGTGTTGGGTACCAGGCCTTATACCTCGCTGGGGTGCTAGAAAATTTAGTTAGTGTCGGTGTTGGTTTTCTTACGCCCAAACCAGCTGGCACCACCGAGAAACACTAGCTCAAAGGCGAAATCCCAAGCCCGTAACAATACCGCCAGTGCCGCGGCATCTCCAATACCAAAGCGGTCAGCCAAGACAGTGGCAATTACCCCTTCACGAATTCCGATTCCGGCTGGCGTTATGCCAATCATCCCAGCTATGACGCCGGTAAAGCTGGCACCGAGAAGAAGCGGAATGTCTTGCCAACGCATAGGCATTAGTGCCGCTGCAAGGGCCAACATCTGAGCAGAGCGCAGAACGGTGTTTAGGCAGAACAGGGCGGTTGCTTCAAGCAGTACGCCTTCTTGTAGAGGGTAGTCGGCTAGAGCTCTGAACCCCGGAATCCGCTTTGTGGCGAAGCCCATAAGCCAAGGCAGACCCACCAGGCCGATCGCTGCGCCAATGCCAAGTATTAGACGGATTAAACCGGGAACCACCGAAGATGGAATGAAGATGGCACCAAAGAGTGTTGTCCACCCAAGTAACAACACTGCCTCTAGCACAAACGAAGCGCCGGCCACGCTGCGAGGAACCCCTTCCGCAGCTGACAGTGACAAGCGCGACGCAACTGCCATGGCCCCGGTGGGTAGATAGCGGGTGGCTTGCGACAAGAACCAGGCCCGAATAGCCCGTCTGGCATTAACCTCCCAGCCATAGGCCAGCAACAGGCCTCGCCAAGCCATAGGCAGAACCAACCCGGCAGCTACGGTAAAGACCGCCGCCGGAATCAGCCACAACGGCCGAAGATGCAGGTCAACCTGGCGCAGTTCGCTGGCTTGGCCAGACCCAACTTTCACCAACATGGCCACCGTGGCAATGCCCACCAACCAGCGCAATGCCATAAAAAGCTGGGAGCGCCAACCTTTCTTGGCTGCCCTTGCCGTAGCCGCAGCCGAACTGGTGGCACCATGCGCATCGCTAGTACCAGCTGTAGCGGCTTTACTGGTCGCATCAGCTGCACCAGCCGACTCAGCAGCATTGGCCCCATTAGACCTGGGTGTGTTGGAGGAAGCTTCTAAGCCCATACCAGCCATAGGTTTGTTCGTCGAAGCATCACCCGCCATAGCGTAGTGTTCAGCGGGCCGCATCTGGCAATGTCACTTGGCGCGTCTAACCTGTACCAGCGTGGCAAGCAGCTCTAGTGATGAACTCACCGAAATCTCTCGTCGTCCAAACCCCTTCCAGCGGGCGGCCTTGGTATGGGAGTACCGAGAACTGCTCGTAAACCTGACCCGCAAAGACTTGAAGGTTCGTTACAAAGACTCATTCCTAGGCTTTTTGTGGTCGTTGCTTAACCCTATTTTGTATCTAGTAATTTTCTCGCTGGTTTTTGCAGAAATTCTGCGGGTAAACATTCCAGATTTCGGGATTTTCTTGTTGTCAGGGCTATTGGCCTGGAACTTTTTTACTGGTGGGCTTAATGGTGGGGCAGCGTCGATCGTGGGCAATGCCGCCCTGGTACAAAAAGTGTGGTTCCCCCGCGAGATTCTGCCACTAGCAGCCATTGGTTCAGCGCTTGTGCATTTTGTGTTGCAGCTTTCGGTGCTAGTGGGCGCCTTGTTGATCATGTGGCACGAACCCGACTGGTCGGCCCTGGTAGCGGCACCGTTCGCGCTCTTGGCGCTCTTGTTGCTCACCACCTCGTTAGGCATTGCATTTTCAGCCATCAATGTTTATCTGCGTGACACCCAACACCTCTTGGAACTGGTGACCTTGGCTTGGTTCTGGCTTTCGGCGGTGGTTTACAACTACCAATTGGTGGCGGCACGGCTGGGAAACAAGGCCTTCTTACTGCTTTTGAACCCCATGATTCCGATCATCACCACCTTTCAACGCATCATTTACAACCCACCAGAATGTGGCGACTTGCCCGTCGAACAGTGCTCGCAAATTTTGGCCCCTAACGCCAGTGTGGGCTGGTACATCCGCAACCTCACGTTTGTTTCGGTGGCCTCGGTGGTGCTGTTGATTGTGGCGCTGTGGATCTTTGGTCGCCTCGAAGACGACTTCGCCGAGGAGATCTGAAATGGCTGGTAAACGGGTAATCGAAGTTGAAAACGTTTCTAAAAGTTTCAAGCTCTACGCAGCTAAACCCACTTCGCTAAAAGAGCGTGTAATTGGCCTCGGCCGCACCCCCTATGAAGAGTTCCACGCCCTAACCGACATTTCACTTCATTTGGAAGAAGGCGAAACGCTGGGCCTTGTTGGCCACAATGGTTCTGGGAAATCGACGCTGTTGAAATGCATTACGGGAACCTTGCGACCAACCTCGGGAACAATTCGAACCCGAGGCAGGGTAGTGGCGTTGCTAGAGCTGGGGGCAGGTTTCCATCCCGATTTAACCGGACGAGAAAATGTGTATCTGAACGGCTCGATATTGGGGCTCTCCACCCGGGAAATCGACAATGTTTTCGATGACATTGTGGAGTTCAGCGAACTAGCACCCTTCATCGATAACCAGGTCAAGCACTATTCATCGGGTATGTACGCCCGGCTGGGTTTCGCGGTGGCCGTAAACGTTGACCCCGACATTTTGTTGGTTGACGAAGTGCTTTCGGTGGGTGACGAAGCCTTTCAACGCAAGTGTCTTGATCGCATAAAATTGTTCCAGCGTGAAGGTCGTTCCATCATGTTGGTTTCCCACGCCGCCGATCTGGTGCGACAGATCTGCGACCGTGCCGCGGTGCTAGACCAAGGCCAGATGATCACGATTGGCGACACCTCAAGTGCTGTTCGCACGTATCGCGAAACCTTGGCGGCACGAGGCATTGAGCTAGCGGCGGCCAACTTCCGCGAACTCACCCATGACATACGCATTAGTCATGTGAAAATGGACAAGCCAGACCCAGGCCGTGACTGGTTGAAACCAGGTGAACCCCTAACCATTCGGGTTGGCTATGAAACGACCGAAGCGGTGGAGGAACCGGTCTTTGCCATGGAAATTCACGATCGTGAAGGCAACCGACTGCTGGGAGTGAATACGGAAATACTGGGCCTCGACCTGGGCACCCTTGCCGGTAGTGGTGAAGTTTCATTCAACTTCGGTTACGTGCCGCTGCTCGACGGGGTGTTCGCCGTGAGTATCGGAATCCACTCGGTTGGTTCGTTGGTGGAGTACGACCATCGAGACCAACTTGACCACTTTTCGGTCGCTAGCCAAAGCGAAACTCAAGGCATTGTCGACTTCAATCTCACCGCTTCGCACAAGCCTGCCTAACCTCGGCTTTCTTGGGGGTGAAACTCACGCTGGAGGATTTTGGTGGCTGGCTTACTTTGCTAAGTACTGCTAGAGATCTGGGTTACGGGTTATATGTCCCGAAAGTTCGTATTGGAGCTGTTTAACTAGCACGACGAATGAGGGAGCTACCACATGATTGTGATTTGCGGCCGCACTTGCGTATTGGATGATAGGGCCATCAACCGAACTCGCTAGTTCCCATAGGATATTTAAGGCGTCGGTAGATATTTTGCGGGCATACGGATCGGCTAAGTGAGAGTTGAATCCAGCGACTAGTTGCGGTGTCTCGATTGCTTGTAATAACCGAAACAAGTCAAGTGAATCCTTTTCTCTTAGCCGGTCTAGATTTCGCCGGGCTTGCTCTCGACGCTCACTTATCTTGATGACTTTCGCGGTTATCAATGCGGCTGGACCAGCTACCCGCATCTTAAAGCTTCTGTTATCGGGACCATCTAATGCCCGTATCACAACTAGTTGGTTATCGATAAGCGCAGGTTCTAGCCCTCGAGTGATTCGAGCTGTTGATATGTGGTGAGGTGGTATTCGTGCAGCTCGAGCTCCTATTTTGGTGGTTCCGGATTGATGAGGTGCAACCATCAAATCCACAGCAACAGCATCTGCACTTAACCAACTGCCAGGGTTTGCTCCCGGTAGAAATCCGACATCTCGAAGGAGTTGCGAAATTTCGGGGCTTTGTGGAAGCTTTTCGGTATCTATGGCGACATCAGCGTCCGTAGTCGAGAGGGCCACATTTAGTTCAGTTTCGCCGGTGTGATGGTATACGGCTTGGGCACCAACCAGAATTAGGTGGTTGATGTGGCCTTGAAGCGCTGATAGAGCGTCTAACAGTACGCGACGTGCAGTGATATATTCGGGTGCGGTCATTGTCGGGTTCCCCAGGCGGGATCATGTTCGGCGAGCACCTTTATCAACTGGTCTGCCTCTGCGTCACCACGGCCAGGTAACGTGAGAAGGTCGACCAGGATTGACGCCACCGGAGCATTCTCCTCGTCTAAAATGTTGCTGTCTTGAGGGGAGGCAATCACGACGTTCGCTGTAGCAGCGTCAGTTAAAATTAAGTTTAGCGTTGTCGCGGTCTCTACAGGTGATTCAGCATAAAGAGCTAGCAGCCGCATGGGAAGAACGGGCGTTACATGGCCCGGTAACAACTGGCGTGCGGCGGCTGAGCCAGTGGCGGTAACCGGTATGTCGAAGTTGGCAATTTGGTCTTGGAGCCTTGCAAGGCCTCGTGGGGCTAGACAAAAAGTAACGGAACGATTTGTTTTTGTGAACGAGTAGTCCTGAACCCAACGTTCAATTAAAGCTTTACGATTTACCCGAACCACCCGACCCCGGTGGCCGCGGTCGATAATACCTTCGGCTGCCAATGTAGGTAGCAGTTTCGAGACGGAACCGGGAGATACCCGTGCCCAGCCCGCGAGTTCACGAACCCCAAATGGTGTGTTTCTGGTGCAAAGGGTGTTAATAATTCGGTTGGCTGCAACTCCGTTCAAGCGCTCGACGGTCTCCGACCTGCGTGAGGCCGGTGCGCGTATTGCTCCCTCGGTACTCAAAAGGATGAGTGGCGATTCTGAGACTAGCGATACCCATCCCGTGGTATCTGTAAAGCTGATTGCTGCGTCTGTAAGGGCCGAACGCAATGTGGGGCCGATGTATTCAGATATAAATAGCTGGGGTAACCGCCGACCTGCTGAACGATCCCGCAGTATTGCAAGCAGCGTTCTAACCGGTGTTCCAACTGGTCGATAAGTAACAGCAAAATCGGCTCTGTCGCCCATAGGGCCGATAATTGAAGCTGTCATATGTGGTTGATGTTTAGTATCGGATGCGCTTGCCGATGTTTCTAAGTGCCACGTTGAAGGAAGCAGAGCTGCAACATTGTTAAGTGCTGTCTGTACGCAGTCCGTTTCTGTTAATCGTTTGTTTCCCATGAAGAGAAACATCATAATTATCGAAACACACGAGTTCAAGGGGTGTAAGACAGTGCCATCCCTATGTCTAAAGACCGCGAAAAATTCTGGTTGACACCGCTAATTTCATAATTTGGCGCGCCGCGCGGTCGATATATGTAACAACCTGGGGCATAATATTGCCCGGGTGGGAGTGCCAGCCGTGTTTCGGCACGGCTCAACTCATGGAATTGCAACCAAGGACGTTTCCTGTGGCCAAAAATCCACCCGTCTCTGATGAGAAACCAGGTCTTAGCCGCCGCGCTTTTCTTGCCTCTGGCGGTAGCGCTTTAGCTTGGGTGTTGGTCTCAGGCTTGCCTCTGGCACCCCGAGGCTCGCAAATCCCCGGTCTCGAATCAGCCCGGTTGGCATTAATAGACCCCGTGGTCGGTTTTGCTGGTGGCAATTCGCCCACGGTAGGGCCCGGCTGGAGTACCCGGGTTGCGCTGCCCATCCCCGGCCAAATGGTTACCTTCCAATGGGAAGGCGCCTCGGCAGCCCGCTTGGCGATTCGCTCACACAAGGCCTCTGGGGGCTGGAGCGAATGGGTTATGGCTGACACCCACGACGATGAAGGCCCCGATCTCGACGGACGAGCGGCCTTTGGCGGGCACGGAATCGGCCCTATTTGGGTTGGTGAAGGCACCGACGAGATTGAAGTTCGAATTGAAGAGGGCCAACTGACTGGTCTCGAACTTGATACCTTGCGTGCCGAAGAACCTAACAACGGTGGGCTGTTTGGAATGGCCGCCGCCGGTGCTATTGGGTCACCCAATATTCAGCCCCGCTCCGCCTGGGGTGGAGGAGCGTGGGAACCCGGCAACCCTACTTGCACCGCTCAACCGGTGTTGGCCGATCGGCTGCGTTTCATCGTGGTGCATCACACCGTTTCCACCAACTCTTACACTGTGGCCGAGGGCAAGAAACTCATCCAGGGCGTTTACCACTTCCATGTGAACACCCAAAAATGGTGTGATGTTGCCTACAACTTCTTTATCGACAAATACGGCAACGTTTACGAAGGCCGCACCGGAAGTGGTGCTGGCCCGGTGGTGGGCGGGCATTCCGCTGGTTTCAACACCAACAGCACCGGCATTGCCCTTTTAGGCCAATATCACGCCGGAGCTTCACCTGCCGCTAGCTCGGTTAGCGTGGCCCAACAAAACGCGTTGCGAGAACTTATTATTTGGCTTTGTGGGGAATATGGCATCGACCCGCAAGCCAAGATCAATGTTGTTAGCCGCGGTTCAACCTCAATTCCTGAAGGGCAAGCCGTAAATTTAAGCACGGTGGCCATGCATCGTGACGTGGGTCAAACCTCCTGCCCTGGTTCCTATGCCGTACCCCTGTTACCCACCTTGCGTCGCCAAGCAGCGGAAACAGTGGGCTTTAATGCGCCTGCCAAGTCGCGCTGGGTCGGACAAAAAACTGGTCCGGCCATGATGACCCTCGATGTTTTTGGCGGATTACACCCCGCTGGCACCAGCCCCGCCATGCGATCACCTAGCCCCTATTGGAAAGGCTGGAAAATCGTGCGGGGCATGATGTTAAACGCCGATGGCACCGGTTATGTGGCCGACGCTTACGGAGGTGTTCACCCCTTTGGCGGTGCGCCTCGGGTCAATGTTTCCAAATATTTCTCGGGACAAGATTTAGCTCGGGGCATAACCACCGGGCCGCGACCGGGCAGCGGCTATGTGCTAGATCGAAGCGGTGAACTTCACCATTTTGGTGGTGCGCCAGCCACCAAAGTTTCATCAACTTGGCCCGGCCCATGGGATGTTGCCATTGCCGCGGTTTCAAACTCAAGTGGCACTGGCGGCTACGTGCTAGACGCTTTCGGTGCGCCTCATGCTTGGGGCGATGCCCCTAAAGCCACTGGGGTTAGTGGCTACTGGCCTGGCTGGCGCATCGCACGTTCAATCGCGCTACGACCCAATGGCACCTCGGGCTGGGTACTTGACGCCTACGGCGGGTTGCATCCTTTTGGAGGAGCGCCCCGGGTAAACATGCCGGCCTACACCCCAGGCGTTGATCGTTTTCGCCATGTGGTGGCCGACGCCAGCGGCAACGGCGGTTGGGTGTTGGCGCGTGACGGAGAAATTTATTCATTCGGTGGTGCACCTCAAGTAACGCACCTATCAACCTTTACCGGCCTTGGTATCGCAAGAACCTTTGCCGTAAGTCCTACAGACAGAGGAGCGGTGGCATGACAGCCAAACCCAAGTTGGCTTCCTTGGGCCGAATTATTCTGATAGCGCTGATCGCCTTGGCGATGATAGCGGCGTTGGTGTTACCAGCTGTGGCTGCAGAGGCACAAACAAACACCCCAACTGCTGATGAAACACCAGCTACTGCTATTGCTACCAACGAAATTGTGCCCATGTCTGGTGCTACAACCGAACTAGATGTGAAAGGCCGCGGTTGGGGTCACGGCATTGGTATGGGCCAATACGGTGCCTACGGCTACGCCACCCGCTACAGCTGGGATTACCGCCAAATTTTGGGCCATTTCTACGGCGGTACCACCATCGGCAACCGTGCCAATTCCGAAATGACCGTGCGACTAGTGGCGCACGACAATTCGTACACCTCGCTTTACCTGCAAGAGGGCCAAATGGTGATCACCACTTTGGCCGGGGACCCGATTGATGCTGGGGCAGGCCAAGCTATTCGGTTCCGTCGCATCGCCCCCGATACCTTTGCGGTTTGGGATGCTCCAACCTGTGCCGGACCTTGGACTCAACGCGACGGCGTGGAAATTAAGACCTCGACAATTAAGGTCAACCCGTCAATTCCAAACGGCACCAACGCACAGTCCTTGGCGGTGTGTTCAGGAACCTCAACCATGCGCTGGTATCGGGGTGAAATACGTGCCGTTGCCGACCCCCAAGGGATTCAACGCACCGTAAATGCGTTACCCCTCGAGAGCTACTTGCGCGGTGTCGTGCCCCGAGAATCGCCTGCTAGCTGGGGTAACGTCGCTGGTGGTATCAACGCCTTGAAATCACAAGCGGTGGCGGCCAGAACCTATGCGGTCGCTGAAAATCGTTACGCCTATGCTCGCACCTGCGATACCGACGCTTGCCAGGTGTACTCGGGCCGTTACTTCCGCCAAAACGGCAGTGATTCTTCCATGGAATACGCCAACACCGACCGGGCTATTGCCGAAACGGCGGGTGAAATTTTAGTGCGCGGCTCGTCGCCGGTTTACGCCATGTATTCCTCATCAACGGGTGGACATACAGTATTTTCCTCGTCAGCTGGTTTCCCGCCGGTGCCCGACTTGGGTGATGTGGTCAGCCCTCGCCATACCTGGACGACCAAAGTCACCAAAGCCGCTCTCGAAGCAAAATATGGCCGTGGTGAGCTTCAAAGCGTGGAAATCACGCAGCGAAACGGTCTTGGCGAAGACGGTGGCCGAGTACTGAATGTGCGGCTGACCTTTGCCAACGGGGTCGTGAATCGCACCGGTAATGAATTCCGCCGCGACTTCAATCTCTTTTCCGACTGGTTTACCGTGTCAGCATATTCAAATCCCACCGGACCGCCGGTCACGCCTCCGGTGCGTGAAAGCCTAAAAGAGCTGTGGAGCGCCGGTTGTATAGCCCCAGGTCAAGGCGACATTCAGCGTTTGTACACCGCCTTCTTCCTACGCTTGCCGGAAACCAACGGGTGGAACCATTGGGTGGCCGCCAAAGCCGGTGGACAGAGCCTCAGCTCCATCGCAGGTTACTTTGCTGGCTCAGCCGAGTTCGTCGGCAACTACGGCAACCTCACCAACGCACAATACGTAGACATGCTGTATCGAAACGTGTTTGGTCGAGCGGCTGAATCGGGTTCTGGTCCTGCTTATTGGCGTAACTTGTTAGACACCAAAGCCCAGGGTCGCGGGTCGGTGATGCTGAACTTCTCGAACTCGGCTGAATACCGTTCCTATACCGGAAACTGCAGCTAATCGCCAGCATTTTCGCCGGGCTCTAGTCAACTTTCGGGCGGTCCTTCTCAGGAGCACCGGCCTATTCAGAAGCACTCGGCTATTCAAAAGCACAAGTCTATTCAGGAGTACGAGCAATCACGGCGTACTCCTGGGGGCCAAAGAGCACCTGATTCAACCGTTCCAAAGCCGGATTGATGGCTTCGGCCACCCCGGCGGTTTCGCCTTCGGTCGGCACTAGATCGAGTTGATAGTCGGTGGCCGGTGCCCCATACAGTAATTCCACCGAGCGGAACCCGGCGCGTTCACACAAGAACGTGAAGAGCGACGGGTGAAGCGGCCAAACATGGGTTGGGTCCATGATGTACGAGTTGCCAAGCACCAACAGCGTGGCCGGATTAGGTGTTTCCGCAATAAAGAGACCGCCTGGTCGTAACCGTGACACCGACAACTCTAGGAACTCGACCAGGTCGTTGAGCTCAAGATGCTCAACCACATGGGTTGAAATAATGGCCCCCAGGCTGGCTTGGTCTTGGCGGCGTAAGTATTCGATGGCATCACCATGATGGGCGTCGAGACCCCGGCCTTTGGCTTCGGCGGCCATGCCCGAATCGAGATCAACACCAACTGCGGCGATGCCTTCATCGGCTAACATTTGCAGTAGCTCACCGCGTCCGCAGCCCACATCGAGTACCGGTTGATGTGGCCTCAACAATTCGAGGTAACGCTGGCGGACAATTTCCAAAATAACGGCCGGATCGCCCCGAAAACGCTGTTCAAAACCCACGTAATCAAAACCTGAACCACTACTGGTCTGTTCGCCATCGAGACGGCTATTAATGGCGTCATCTGGGTTGGAATTGTGTGCAGTTTCTCGAATGTCAGCGGTGGCCGTTAAGAGTTTGGCGTTGGTTTGGGCTAATTGGCGGACCCTGCGGTCAATGGCATTAACCCTTTCGCGCAGCTCGGCCATTCTGGGGCTGGCCCCCACTAAACCCGCCCCCGGGGCAATAGCGAAACCCAGCTGTTCAATGCGTTCAGAAACACCGCGCACTTCGCCCTTGATCAGCTCTAAGTTGGTGGCTAGTTCGGTGATTTTGTGGTCGAGGCCAGCAGCGCCCAAGGCATCGACCCGTAATCCCATCGACAGTACTTCGGAGCGCAACAATTCCATGGTGGCAAAGCGGCGATCAAGCTCGTCGTCACGCCGCCAAAGCCTTGCCATCACGTTGCGGGGATTAAAACGCTGCCATAGCCGCAGAGTTTTCCGTTTGTAAGGTGACAAGCGGCGTCGCGCTGAAGCGTTCAGCCCTACGACAGAATCACGCGACAGTAACTGGCGCACCGACTCACGCCCTGGGGCGCTAGCTGTGGAGGCCATAGACGTATCGGCGCTGGCCGTGGCCGGTGTTTGGGCATCATTGGCCGCCTGGTCGGGTGCGTCAGTCTCACCGGCACCTTGGGCCTTGACAGCCCTATCCCCGGCCGAAGGGCTTGCGCTTTGATCGAGTAGTTGACGCAGAGCCTGTCCACGTTCTGGGGTGAGATTCGGGTCGCTCATTACAGGCCTCCTGCCTGGATTTGCATGTGCAGCCCCCGCATTCGAGCTTCAAACTGCGATTCAATGGGGTGACCAGGCGGCGTGCCCAATTCACCCAGGCGAGCCGAGAAACGAGCGTTCACAGCGCTTGGCCACATAGAAGCCACCATTAATCCAAAGTGTTCCACCATGGCTTTGGCCACGGAGCGGGGTTGGCTGGCCTTGATCAGTTGACGTGCGGTCGTACCCAAAAGCGCTGTTTGGTTGCGGGGCTGGCCTTGGCTAGCGGGCCTGGTCTGACCAGTGCGTTTAGTTTGGTTGGCAAGTACTTCGGCCACGGTGTTCATCTCATGGGCTTCAGCTACCAAAACATGCTTATTGTGGGTCGCACCCAGCGCATTGGCAGTCGAAGCGTCGGTTACAACCGGTGCTGCTAATGCCATAGCCCGTGCCACAACATCACCCGAGGCCACCACCACACTGGCTACCCGCAGCGCTGTTTCAAGCTCGGCTCCACCCCAATTCGGTGCGCCCGGCCGACCCACCGAAATCACCAATGTTTCAGGTAAACCAAAGCGTTTCCGCAATGCTTCGCGCTGCGGTACCGACACCGGTAAGGGAAGTGGTTCTGGCAACGGGTTAGGGCTCAACCACAATACCTTCACCGCCGGTTGCACGGCTGCGGTATGGGTGTGCGCCAGCCCACTTTCTGGCCGCTCATCTTCGGGCTTCGCATCTTCTGGCATCTTATTTTCTGGCCAGTTGGCGCTTGGACGTCCGGTAGCAGCGAGTGTTATTAGCAGCCTTGCTGCCTGGGCGATTTCATGTTCCAAGTCATCTTGGTGGTGGATGACAACCGCCGCTGGCACCTCGGGGTGATCAAGCACCAGATGCGCGGTTGGGGCATGAACCGACGACACTAAACGTCCCTGCACTACCTGGTTGGCCTCGGGTGCAACCGGAGTTGCAAATTCGGCCAAAGCCTGCACCAGCGGGGCCAATTTGGTGCTCGAAGCGGCATCCATGCACAGGCCAATGGCCGGTTTGTGCTGGGCCGAGGTTATGGCGTGAAAACTCATTGCCAGCTTGGCCTTATTGCTCGCCGACTAGGGCCGCTACCACGTTCGACCATGACAGTGTGGCTACCTTGGCTTTGCCGGCTTGGCCCATGCGGTAGGCCATCTCGGGGTCAGCTGCCAAACGATTAGCGGCTTCGGCAATAGCGTGGGGAGATCCGTCGGTCACGAAACCGTTCACGCCGTCTTCCACCCACTCCAACACTCCGCCCGAGTCGACCGCAGTAATCACCGGCTTACCAGCACGAAAAGCTTGCAGCGTTACGTAGCCGTAATCTTCATCGTGTGGCGTGTAAATAACGCCGAGCGCCCCGGCGTATTCCTCAATCAGCTGTTCATCACTAACAAAACCCAGCAACCCCAACCGGTCAGATTCCCCCAAATCACTAGCACGAGCTGCTAATTGATCATGAAGTGAACCTTTGCCCGCAATGCGAACCGATAAGCCACTATCTAGGTGCGGAAGCGCTTCCACCATCAGCTCGGGCCGTTTGTTAGTTTCAAGGCGGGTCGGACAAAACAAATAGTGGCCGAAGGAACCTTCTACCAAACGATCGGCCAAAGGTTCAGGATGATAAAGCGGAGTCGCCGAGAGCCCATTGAAGCGTGCTAAACGGTTGGCCACCACGCCCGAGGTGGAGTAACGGCGCTTGGCTTCGCTAAGAGCCACAATGTCCCATTCGGTTAACAGCCGCTGAGCCTCAAGAGAAGCTTCATCATCGCCAAAATCGCTCCAAGCCGAACCGGCACCGTCATAGGCGGCCCGGTGTTGGTGCGCCAACCACACCACCTTGTTGGGGTGGCGTACGAAGTAGGAAGGAAAGTTGAGCGCAATCACCATGTCGGCATCCATGGGCACCAAACGCCAAGCCATAGCAGCATCGAAAATTCGGGTTTTATCCCAAGTCGAGGGCAGGCGAGCAATGTCTACGGTGTGGCCCGCTTCACGCAGGGCATTGGCCAAATTTTCGTAATGTAGCTCTACGCCACCCGACATAAAGGGCACTTGAACGCCGCAAACACAGATATTCATTAGCCACGAATCTAGCGGAGAGAACCCGGCGACTACGATTAGTTGAATGCTACGTTCGGGAACGATTGGGCTGGTGCCCCCGCGATACGGCGACGAAGTAATTGGCGGTGCTGAGGCGGTAATGGCCGAAATCGCCCATGGCTTGGCAGCTCGAGGCTGGCAGGTAGAGATCATCACCACCTGTGCCAAAGACCATTTCACCTGGGCCAACGAATATCCGGCGGGGGTGAGCCAAGATGGGGCCGTAACAATCCGCCGCTTCCCCGCTGAAATCACCACACCCCGAGCTGAGCGTGCCGAGCTGGGCGCTGCGATTCACCGTGGCGACCCGGTTGATATCACCGCTCAGCAGCGTTGGATGAACGACGATCTGCGCTCTTCAGAAATGTTTCATTATCTGCTCGACCACGCTTCGGAATATCGAGCCTTAGTGTTCGCTCCCTACCTGTTTTGGACCACCTTTGCCTGTGGTCAACTGGCACCTGAACGCACCATTTTAATGCCTTGCTTACACGACGAACCCGAAGCAGCTCTCGAACTTTTTCAACCGTTGTTTGAAGGGGCACGGGGAATATGGTTCCTTTCCGAACCCGAAGCCGAACTGGCGACCCGGCTGTTTAATCTGCCCGTCCAACAAGCCGTGGTGGGTGCTGGCATTGCCCCGGTGGGTGAACTTGATCCGCTGCAGCTGGCCGAGGTTCGGGAACGCCTGGGAATTAAAGAGCGTTACGTGCTGTACGCCGGGCGTCGAGAAGGCGGGAAACAGTGGCCCTGGTTGCTAAATGCTTTCGCGCGGATCCACACCGAATTACCACTCGACATGAAGCTGGTAACCATGGGAACTGGTGCTGTGGAAGTGCCCGAAGCGTTGACCGATAGGGTGGTTGACCTGGGGTTTGTTTCAGCTGATGACCACCCTTATGTGTTCGCCGGTGCCGACGCCTATCTGCAACCATCACCATATGAAAGCTTCTCGCGCAGCATTATGGAGGCCTGGCAGGTGGGTACCCTGGTCATAGCCAACGCTCGTTCCGAGGTGGTGAAGTGGCACACCGAACGAAGCGGTGCCGGGTTGGTCTATCGAGATATCCACGAGTTGGAACGGGCATTACGGTTCGTGGACAGCCAACCCGACCAAGCACGGCAACTTGCAGCCAGTGGCGCTGACTATGTGGCACGCCACTACAACCCCGAAGCCGTGCTTGACCACATTGAAGCCACGCTTGAGGAATGGTTGCCGCTAACCACTTCGAACCAAGGCGGTGCCCAATGAAAATTTTGATGGTCACGCCTTACCCGCCAATTCGTGATGGTATTGCTTCTTATGCCTTACAGCAGGTGAAAGCGTTACGGGCTGAAGGCCACGAAGTGCATGTGCTCTCGCCGCAGCCATCGGCGGCGCATTTCCACCTCAACCTATACAGTCCGAAAGGGCCACTGGCGCTACTTAAACGGGCCCGCAAGTACGACAAGGTAATAATCCAGTTTCACCCCGATGTTTTCTATGACCTCGGCTTTAACGCCGCGGAACGACTGCGAACTACGGCGGCCTTAGGGGTGTTGGCTCGCTCGATTCACAACCTAGAAATTGTGGCGCACGAAGTTAATTACGAAGCTGCGGCGCGCAAAAGTGCCGAGGGTTGGCTAACCAAATACTTTTGGCGCAACGTTGATCACATCATGGTGCACACCGCTGCCGAGCGGGCCCGAATGGCGGCCGCTTTGGGGTTGCCACTGGAACGAATTGAACTGTTAGACCATGGATCAAGCTTTTTACGGCGGGTTTATGTGGGCCAAAGCGAAGCCCGGCACCGCTTAGGACTTCCCGAGACCGGGCATGTGTTTTTGTCGATTGGTTTCGTACAGGAGCACAAAGGTTTCGATCGGGCGGTGAAAGCTTTTGCCAAACTTGGTGAAGCTTCGGCGGCTTCGATGTATGTGGTGGGTTCGGTACGGGTTGAAGAACCGCATCACCTGCAATATGTGGAAGACCTGCGCCATCTGGTGGAAACCACCCCCGGTGCCCACCTGAGGGAAAGTTATGTGAGCGACGAGCTTTTCGATCTGTGGTTAGTGGCAGCTGACACGGTTGTGCTGCCGTATCGCCACATTTGGTCATCTAGTGTGCTTGAGCGATCAGCGCTCTATGATCGCCAAGTGATTGCAACCCGCGTTGGTGGACTTGAGGCCCAAGCCCCATCTGGAACCATCTTTGTAGACTCCGACGCTGAGCTGGCCACGGCCATGCAGCACCGCATTTTGGGCACCGCAATCGACGCCGTAACACGTGCTCCGGCGGCTGAGCTTCTGGCCAGTGAATGGACCGAACTGCAGGGTGACCAGGTTGATCGTGAAGGTGTGATGGCGGCGGTAGTAGGTCAGGCAACACAGCGCCGAGGTCACGAAATTGTTGGCTTTGAAGACGAAATTGAAGGCACGACGCGCATTCGCCAGAGCCGCAGCGTTCGAAACGCTAAGAACGCTTTGGCCCGTTTCCAACCCCTAGAGCTACCACCGCCACGATCAACGCGGCCCGGGGTGGGGTTCGTGAAGCGAGGTGTGAGCAAGTTGACCAATTGGCAGCTGCGACCAATCGTGGAGCGAATCAACGACCTAACCCGTGCCACCGCCGAGGCTTTGGACGAATAACTATCGCCAAGAGGAAATGCCCGGATACGGTGCGGGAGGTGTTGTGTGGGTACAGAGCGTTCCTGGGCTCTCAACCGTTGTGCGGCTACGGCTACAGAGCGTTTCGTAACTGAAGAAGCACCAGGTCGGAAACCGCTTTGGTACCTCCAATGGCCACAATCTGGTTTGGCTTCAACCGTTTGATTTCCGCCAAAACCGAGGCCGGAGTGCTGTTAGGTTCCACCAACAAAACCGGGCTATTGGTGATGGTACCGAGTGGGCCAAAGGCCAAGGCGTCGGGGAAGTCTTGGCTGGTGGCCACATAAACCGTGTTCACCCCAGGTAAGAAATTGGCGGCCGAGAGGGCGACGGCCGTCTCGTGTCTTGTCTCACCTGAAATTCGCTGCACCGATGCCATGGTGGCCAACTCAGTGGCCACTTCAGGGCTGATAGCTTTAGCGCCGCCCAACACCACAATGTTGTTTGGAGCTAGTCGTTCCAGCTCGGCTCGGGTAGCGGCGGGCAACTTGTTTGCTTCTGCAAGTAAGACCGGGGCTTTCGATGATCCGGCCGGTGAGCCTGCCGCCACAGCGTCGGGGAAATTGGTGCCCAGTGCTACATAAACGGTCGTGGCACCAGCTGGAAAAGCTTGTTCCGACAACGCAGCGGCGGTGGCATAACGGTCAGGCCCGAAAACACGAGTGGCGTTCACCCCAGCAGCGCTTGACGCGGCGGCCATGGTGGTGTTGTCGATCGCCATTTCACCGCCTACCACGATGAGGTTCGTCACGTTCAACTGCGTTAGAGCGGCTTTGGTGGCGGAGGGTAGAGCATTGGGTTCGGTAAGTAGCACCACTCCGTTACTGGCACCAGCCGTGGCTGAGGCTGCCAGAGCATCGGGGAAGTTACTGCCCGTGGCTAGGTAGACAGTCAGCGCCGAGCCGCCGGATTGTGTGGCGATAAGGTTGGCCGTTTCTCTGGCAATGGCGGCGGCTGTTTCCCACCGGGTTGCTCCCGAGATTCGGGTGATGTTGCTGCTTGACAAAGTGTTGTCAACAATCCAATTTGAATGGGCGGCAACCCGGGTCATAACACCGGCAGTTGTGCCGCACTGGCGGTGACCCCGGCTGATAATACCGGCCAGAATGGTGTTGCCATTGCGGTCGGTGGCGTACATCGGTCCGCCGCTATCACCGTTACAAATACCGGTTCCTACCTCGCCGGCGCACAGGTCAAAACCTGGTTGGTACGACGACCCTATTTGGGCCAGACAGTTGGCATCGCTCAAGACGTTGACCGTTAGCTGCTGCAGAATCGAGGCGGGCGTGTTGGGCCCCGAGGTGTAGCCCCACCCTTGAAGTACGGCGGTTGGATTGGTAGACCAATTCGGTTCCGAAGCAGTAATGGCCAGCGGAACGGGTGCCACGAGGTTGGTTGGACGCTCTAGGTATAGAAGAGCCAGGTCGTTGTGGAGCAACGGTGAACCTGACCAGTCGGGGTGGATCCGCATAGTGCGAACGGGGATCAATTCGCCGCCGCTCTGGCTTAGGTTGGTGCGGCCAATGAGCACCATTAGGCCCTCAATGTCCTCGTCGTATCCGTTCTGTTCGCCACAGTGTGCTGCGGTGATTACCACATCGCGGGCAATCAGCGTACCAGCGCAAAACTGTCTCATCTCCGAGCCGTCGTTGGCCACCAATGCCACCGTGGCCGGGTACGCACCTGGTGTCGCTGGAACTCCGCCCAGCATGTAGGGAACAATGAAGCTGCCCTGTTCGTTGGGCGCCTGGTCGGTGCCACTTGGAGTATCGATGCCACTTGGATCGTCAACGCCGCTGAGGACGTCTGCGCGATCTGGAGTATCGCTGCCACCCAGCGGGTTCGCAGCGTCGATCGGGCCTGGGCTCATCTGGCGGTGTAACGCAGCGGCCGAGGCGGGTGATGCTAGTGAACCGACCAAAACCATGGCTGTGATGGCAACGGTGCCGAGCCAGAAACGTGACGAGTGAGAGCGCTTAGATTGAGAGGAGCGATTTAGTTCGGTCGACATGTTCCTGCGTCTTAATGGCCCGTGGGTGGATTGGGTGGGTTGGGTGGGCTGCCTGCGGATCCGTCAGACTCATGACCCCGGTAAGGATTGGGTGAGTTGCCAATGGGGTGATTGGTATTAAATTTGGTCTGACGCAGAATGGCATCAGCCCCTGAAGCGGGGGTTATTTCACCAGCTACCACTTGTTCCTCCACCTTGGCAATCGCTTCTTGTATAGCTTCGGTAGAAAGCAACCGGCTCATTAGCTCTTCGCGGATTTCGCTCCACATCCACGCCCGAGCCTGATCGGCCCGATGACGATCACGGTATCCGCTTGCGTGTGCCGAGGTGGCCATTTCGACGATGGCTTCCCAAACCTCAGCAATACCCACTCCTTCTAGCGCTGAAGCCAACAACACTTTGGCGGTATCGCCATCCCAACGGGGCCGCATCAGATGCAACGCATGGCCATAATCACTAGCGGTGCGACGGGCCACTTTCGCCATGTCACCGTCGGCTTTGTTCACAACCACCAAGTCGGCCAGTTCCATAATGCCGCGCTTAATACCCTGTAGGTCATCGCCACCGCCAGGGGGCACCAGCAACAAAAATAGATCGACCAGCTCGGCCACTGCGGTTTCCGACTGTCCAACCCCCACCGTTTCCACGATGATGACATCGAAACCGGCCGCCTCACACAACAGCAAAGCTTCTCGAGTGCGTCGGGCCAAACCACCAAGAGTTCCGCCTGAAGGTGATGGACGAATAAAAGCTTCCGGGGCGCGGCTTAGCTCTTCCATACGGGTCTTGTCACCCAAAATAGAACCGCCACTACGTTGGCTGGAAGGGTCGATCGCCAAAATTGCCGGCCGGTGACCTTGGCGAATAATTTCCAGGCCAAAAGCTTCAATGAAGGTCGATTTGCCAACCCCCGGCGGGCCGCTAATCCCAATCCGAATGCTGTTACCCGTTGCTGGCAACAGCTCTTCCACCAGCGCCACCGCCGCTTCACGGTGATCGGCACGGGTTGATTCGGCCAGGGTAATGCCCCTGGCCAAACCCCTACGGTTACCGGCTCTTATATCATCTGCTAAATCGCTCACACCAGCGTTTGAACCTGGGCCTTAGGCAGCTGGAGGAGTTGAGGTTAACAATCGCAGTACTTCACGGGCGGCAACTGGAATATTGGTACCGGGCCCGAAAATGGCGGCCACGCCAGCGCTACGCAAGGCCTCGTAATCTTGTGGGGGTATTACACCTCCGCAAACCACCAAAATATCGCTGGCACCCTGCGCTTTTAGTTCTTCAATCAGCTGCGGTACCAAGGTTTTGTGACCAGCGGCTTGGCTAGAAACACCGACTATGTGCACGTCGTTCTCGATGGCGTCACGGGCGGCTTCGGCGGGTGTTTGGAAGAGCGGACCCATATCGACATCGAAACCGATGTCGGCGAAAGCCGTGGCGATAACCTTGGCACCACGGTCGTGGCCATCTTGACCCATCTTCACCACCAGCATGCGTGGGCGGCGACCTTCAGCCTCGGCGAAGGTGTTGATTTCGGCCTGAATAGCCGCGAAATCGTCGTCGCCTTGATATGCAGAACCGTACACACCAGAAATACTACGCACTTCGGCCCGGTGTCGTCCGAAGACGGCTTCCATAGCGTCGGAAATTTCGCCCACCGTGGCCCTAGCTCGGGCTGCTTCTACACAAAGTTCTAGGAGGTTGGCGTTGCCTTTAGCACCCTCGGTCAAACGTTCTAAGGCCGCCTGGCACGCTGCTTCGTCACGGGCGGCTTTCATGGCTTCAAGCTTGGAGATTTGTTGCCGCCGAACTTCGGTGTTGTCGATGTCGAGCACTTCCACGGTTTCAACATCTGCCGGTTGATACTTGTTCACACCGACCACAACCTCTTCGCCCCGGTCAACCCGGGCCTGGCGCTTCGCCGCCGACTCTTCGATGCGAAGTTTTGGCATACCCGACTCGACGGCCTTGGTCATCCCGCCCAGCTCTTCAACCTCTTCAATGAGCGCCCAAGCTTTTTCGGCCAGATCGTTGGTCAAGGCTTCGATGTAATACGAGCCGCCGAGTGGGTCAACCACCTTCGGAATACCGGTTTCTTCAGCAATAATTAGTTGCGTATTGCGGGCGATTCGGGCCGAGAAATCGGTGGGCAGGCCGAGCGCTTCATCGAAAGCGTTGGTATGCAAGCTTTGTGTTCCACCTAAGACCGCGGCCATAGCCTCAACGGCGGTGCGAACCACGTTGTTGTACGGGTCTTGCTCGGTGAGCGACACCCCCGAGGTTTGGCAATGCGTACGCAACATAAGCGAAGTTTGGTTTTGCGGGTTGAACTGGCCCATTACTCGTGCCCACAACAAACGTGCTGCTCGCAACTTGGCGATTTCCATAAAGAAGTTCATGCCAATGGCGAAAAAGAAACTTAGGCGTGGAGCAAAAGCGTCGACATCGAGGCCTTGGCTCATCGCGGCACGCACGTATTCCAAACCGTCAGCGATGGTGAAAGCCAGCTCTTGTTCGGCGGTGGCCCCGGCTTCTTGCATGTGGTAACCGGAGATCGAAATGGAGTTGAACTTGGGCATGTTGGCCGAGGTGTAGGCGATGATATCGGCCACAATGCGCATAGAAGGTTCGGGCGGATAGATATAGGTGTTCCGCACCATGAACTCTTTGAGAATGTCGTTTTGGATGGTGCCCGCCAAGAGCGACTTGTCGACACCTTGCTCTTCACCAGCCACGATAAACGCTGCGAGCACCGGTAGCACCGCGCCGTTCATGGTCATCGACACGCTCATCTTGTCGAGCGGGATGCCATCGAAGAGCACCTTCATGTCTTCCACCGAGTCGATAGCCACACCAGCTTTACCGACGTCGCCCACCACACGGGGATGATCAGAATCGTAACCACGGTGGGTGGCCAGATCGAAAGCTACCGACACGCCCTGTTGGCCAGCGGCCAGGTTACGGCGATAAAAAGCATTCGATTCTTCGGCGGTTGAAAAACCTGCGTACTGACGAATTGTCCATGCCCGGTTGGCGTACATAGTGCCGCGTACACCGCGCACGAAGGGTTTAAAGCCTGGCAACGAGTTGAGGGTGTCGATATCTTCAAGGTCGGCCGCCGTGTACAGCGGCTTCACGGGGATACCCTCGGGCGTATCCCAAATAAGGTCGTCTGGGTCGCGCCCCTTCAGCTCTTTGGCAGCTAGGGCTTTCCAATCGTCGAGGCCTGGTTGGTCGCTCATGTATCACATGCTATGCGTGCCCTATGACACTCGTGAACTTTTTGGCTAAATGCTGGGGTCTTAAAGGCTTTCGTTTCTAGTCGCCATACCAATCCGGCGGGCGATTTCCCCCAAGACCGGGCGCGGGGTGGCCATAGCAATGCGAACAAAACCTTCTAGGCCGTCACCCAAATCAGTGCCCTCGTTCAGATATAGATTGACTTTTTCGGCTAATGCGGCCGCTGGCGCGTCGCCTAAACCGCAGTCACGTAGGTCAATCCAGCCGATATAGGTGGCATCAGGCACTCGCATCTTCGCAGCTGGGGCATGAATGGCCAGTTCGTCGACAAAATACTGGCAAGCACTTTGGAGGTACGCCAGAACCTCGTCAAGCCACGGCTCGCCTTCCTCATAGGCTACGGTGTGAGCAACAACACCCAGATTTGCCGTTCCCCGCGTGGCTTTGGTCGGCAACGTCTCCCACTTGGCCTGATCAGCGTGGTTCGTGACAATGGCTTGGGCGCATTTCAGACCCGGCAAGTTCCAACCCTTAGAAGCCGAAACCCCGGTGATGGAATGATTGGCGGCAATATCGCTGATTGAGGCGTAGGGGACATGGCGACGACCGCCGTAGATCATGGGCGCATGGATTTCATCGGCGAAAACCCGGGCCCCAGCGGCTTCTACCACCTCGGAAACGCCTCGAAGTTCTTCCTCGTTGAAACTAACGCCCAACGGGTTCGAAGGGTTACACAAAATGAGTAGACCGCCACCTTTTGCGAAGGCTTGTGCAAGCCCATCCAGGTCGAAACGGTAGGTCTGGCCATCTTGAATCATCGGTACTTGGATGACCTCACGCCCTAGCTGCGGCGGCACCGATAAAAAGGGCATGTAGGCAGGCGTGGGCACTACAACCGCGCTTTGTGGCGCTGAGAAATATTCGATGGCGACCATCATCACCGAAATCACATCGGGCATCTGGTGTACGAAATCGGGATCAATTTCCCAGCCATAGCGGCGCTTCGACCAGTCTGCGGTAGCGACTTTCATCCGCTCAACCCAAGGGGCAGGCAGATAACCGAAAATACCGGCATCAACCGCTTTGTGCAGGGCTTCGGTGATCACCGGCGCCGGGCCAAAATCCATCTCGGCTACAAAAGCCCCTAACGCACCGGGATGTTTCGTCCATTTCACGCCAGCTGCTGCCAGCTGTAAATCACGGATTGAAGGAGCGTCGAATCGATGGTCAAATTGCACAAAACCACCCTAACGCGCCTCGGTGACATTGAGCAGAGGTAACTTTCGCCCGCCTGTAATAACAGGTACTAAGGCGGGTCGCATAGTTGGAGCGTGTGCCAGGTGGCCAATGGCGGGTTAGTCTCGCAACATGGCCAAACGTATGGTGATAATTGGTGCCGGACCAGGTGGGAGCGAGGCCGCGACGCTAGCCGCACGGCTCGGTGCCGAAGTGATCCTGATTGAGCGGGACATCGTTGGCGGTGCCGCCAATCTTTGGGACTGCATCCCCTCGAAGGCCATGATCGCCTCGGGCGGGGCACTGCGTTCAATGCGACAGTCGTATCAAATGGGTCTCGGCGAGGCGCAGGTTTCTCTCGATCACCAGGCGCTGGCCGACCGGGTTAGCCGAATCGAAAGCCAGCTTCACGCCAGCTTGCGTGAACTTTTGGTCAGCCAGGGCGTGCAAATTGTGAACGGGTTTGGCCGCATGGTCGACGCCCACACTGTGGTAGCCGAAACCGACTACGGCGAGCGACGTTTCGAGGCCGATATTGTGGTGCTCGCCACCGGAAGTAACCCTAGGGTTCCGTCGTGGGCGCCGATTGATGGGCGCAGAGTGCTAACCACCCGTGATGCCTATCCGCCGCCCGAGTTCCCTTCACACTTGGTAGTGGTCGGCTCGGGCGTTACCGGAGTTGAGTTCGTCAATATGTTCACCAGTTTCGGCAGCAAAGTTTCGCTGGTGGTGAGTCGCCAACAGGTACTTCCTCAAAAAGACCCCGAAGTGGCGGCGGTACTCGAAACCGACTTTTTGGAACGGGGAGTGCGCCTGTTGAAAGGTGCCCGCGCTGAGCGAATCGAGGTCTCGCAAAGCGGCGAGGCCGTAACCGTATTTTGCGATGACGGCCGGTCGGCCACCGGATCACACGCCTTATTGGCTATTGGTTCCGTACCGAATTCCGCTGGTCTCGGACTAGAAGAGGCCGGCGTAGAAGTGGACGAGGGCGGATATGTGGTCGTGAACCACAATATGCAGTCGTCGCAACCGCATATCTACGTGGCGGGCGACTTATCGGGCAAGTTGCCGCTGGCGTCAGTGGCCTCGATGCAGGGCCGCAAAATTGCCGAGCATGCGCTAGGGCTTCACCAGCGTCCACACCGACACATCGACTACAACAAGGCCGCCTCGGCAATTTTCACCGATCCAGAAATTGCTGATGTCGGCTTGGCCGAGGCCGATGCCTTTGCCGAAGGACGCAAGATTCAGGTGATTAAGGTACCGTTCTCGTCTAGTGCTAAGGCCCTAATCAACGACGATTCACGAGGTTTCGTGAAGCTGATTTCTGACCCGGCCACTGGTGTGGTGTTGGGAGGATCGATCGTCGGAGCACACGCTGCTGAGCTGATCTCGGTGATCGCGTTAGCCGTGAATGCTCGCCTAACGGTGACCGACATCGCCGAGAGTGTGTTGGTGCATCCGTCATTGGCTGAGGCTCTAACCTACGCCGCCCGCTGACCCTGCGCCTGGCTAGGCCGCTCGCCGACCCCATGCCTGGTCACGCCGCCCGCTGACCCCGTGCTGGTCACGCCGCCCGCTGACCCTGCGCCTGGCCTTCGACTGTCGCGCTGCGGCCGGCCTCATCCCGATCTTGTTATGAGTTTTGTGCGGTAATCGGAGAAAACTCATATCAAGATCACAGGCAGCTTCGAAGATGCACAATTCACCCACACGCTTTCGTACTTGGTGTCGGTAGATGGTTGTGCACAGCGCAAAGCCGCTGCTCTGATCTAGTTTTGCGCTATGGACCACAGCGCAGCTTCTCTCACCAAGTCTGCCAGGCAGCACGTAGCCGACAGTCATGATCTAATCCGGGTGCAGGGCGCTCGGGAAAACAATCTCAAAAACATAAGTGTCGAAATACCAAAACGCCGCCTCACCGTGTTCACCGGTGTTTCCGGCTCGGGCAAGAGCTCGCTGGTTTTTGGCACAATTGCTGCCGAGTCGCAACGGATGATCAACGAAACCTACAGCTCATTCGTGCAAGGTTTCATGCCAACTCTGGCACGACCCGATGTTGATGTTCTTGAAGGTCTCACTACCGCAATAATCGTGGACCAAGAACAAATGGGTGCCAACGTTCGCTCTACCGTGGGCACCGCCACCGACGCCAATGCCATGTTGCGCATTCTCTTTAGTCGGTTGGGAAAACCTTATATCGGCAGTTCACAAGCCTTTTCATTCAACGTTGCTTCGATTAGCGGCGCCGGTGCCGTGAAATTTGAGCGTGCCGGGAAAGCAGTACGAGAACGGCGCCAGTTCACGATTACGGGTGGAATGTGCCCACGCTGCGATGGCCTTGGTCGTATCAGCGACTTCGACCTGACCGCCTTATACGACGATGAAAAATCGCTCAACGAAGGTGCCATCACGGTTCCCGGTTACAGCATGGAAGGCTGGTATGGACGCATCTACCGGGGTTGTGGCTTCTTCGACCCTGATAAACCGATACGCAAGTTCACCAAAACTGAGCTGAACGACCTGCTTTACAAAGAACCTACCCGCCTAAAAATCGAGGGCGTGAACCTTACTTTCACCGGTCTTATTCCTCAGATCGAAAAGTCATTCCTGAGCAAAGACCGCGAGGCTATGCAGCCTCACGTTCGTGCCTTTGTCGATCGGGCGATTACTTTCCAGGTATGCCCGGAATGTGACGGCACTCGCCTCACCGAAGCAGCTCGTTCCTCCAAGATTAACGGGCTCAGTATTGCCGACGTTTCGGCCATGCAAATAAGCGACGCCGCTGAATGGGTTAGCACTCTAGAAGACCCGTCGGTAGCGCCGCTTCTCGCCACCCTGCGGCATACGCTCAACTCGTTTGTGGAAATTGGTCTTGGCTATCTCTCGCTCGATAGACCCGCCGGAACGCTCTCAGGTGGTGAGGCGCAGCGCACCAAGATGATCCGGCACCTTGGTTCGTCGCTGACCGATGTGACCTATGTCTTTGATGAACCAACCATCGGTCTGCACCCCCATGACATTGAACGAATGAACAACCTGCTGCTGCAGCTTCGTGACAAGGGCAACACTGTGTTGGTGGTGGAGCACAAGCCCGAGACCATCGCCATTGCCGACCATGTAATCGACCTCGGACCTGGTGCTGGCTCGGCGGGAGGCGCTGTGTGTTTTGAAGGCACGGTTGAGGATCTTCGGGCTTCCGACACGCTCACCGGGCGACATCTAGACGATCGCGCCACGCTTAAAGCAGAGGTTCGTTCGGCTAACGCCATGCTGCCCATTCGTGATGCGTCCACCAACAACCTCCAAGCAGTCAATGTGGACATACCCCTGGGAGTGCTGGTGGTAATCACTGGCGTGGCGGGTTCTGGCAAGAGTTCACTAATCCAGGGCTCGGTGGAAGGCCAAGAAGGTGTGGTGTCGATTGGTCAAGATGCGATTCGAGGCTCACGGCGCAGCAACCCTGCCACCTACACCGGCCTACTCGATCCGATCCGCAAAGCATTCGCCAAGGGCAATGGGGTGAAGCCCGGCCTTTTCAGCGCTAACTCGGATGGAGCGTGCCCCAACTGCAAAGGCGCCGGCGTGATCTACACCGATTTGGCCATGATGGCCGGCGTGGCAATTCCATGCGAGCAATGTGAAGGCAAACGATTTCAGCCTGCGGTGCTCGACTACCACTTGGGCGGGCGTGATATCAGCGAGGTGCTCGCCATGTCGGTGGATGAGGCCGAAACTTTCTTCAGCGACGGTGAGGCACGAATACCCGCGGCTCATAAGATTCTACAGCGACTTAGTGATGTCGGCCTGGGCTACCTGAGTTTGGGCCAGCCTCTAACCACGCTCTCGGGTGGTGAACGCCAACGGCTTAAACTAGCGACCCATCTAGGCGAAAAGGGCGGCATCTTTATTCTCGATGAACCGACCACGGGGCTTCACTTGGCCGATGTGGAACATCTGCTCGGCCTGCTTGACCGGATTGTCGACTCGGGCAAGTCGGTGATCGTGATCGAGCATCACCAGGCCGTAATGGCGCACGCTGATTGGATCATCGATTTGGGCCCCGGTGCTGGTCATGATGGCGGCCGAGTGGTGTTTGAAGGCCCGCCCGCTCAGCTGGTCGAAGCGCAATCTACGCTAACCGGTCAATATCTCGCAGCCTATGTGTCCCAGGGTTAGGCATTAACACCACTCCCGATCTTGTTATGAGTTTCAATCGGTATCCGAAGAAAACTCATAACAAGATCGCTCACGGCCAATCAGCCGCCGGCACCCATGGCGGAATCACATAGTATTTGACATACTTTCATGTATGGGCAGATGGCATCGACTGGATGTGGTTTCTAAAGCACTCGCCACGGATGGCGTCTTAAGCGTGAAGCAAGCCCACGACCACGGCTTGTCTCAATCGCAGGTCCAACGTTTGGTCGAGACAGGTCTCTTCGAACGTCCTGCACGAGGCGTGTTGCGTCTTAGCGGGTCGGAATCGACGTTCAAACAGGCATTACGCATAGCGGCGCTTCGTGTTGGTGAGCCCGTCATGGTCTCGCACAGCGCAGCGGCCTTTGTCTGGGAACTGGACGGTTTCGAGCGGCCCAAGATTGAGCTAACCGTGCCACGACGGAATCAAGTGCAGCTCAGTTCAGCGATCATCCACCGAACGCAGCGGTGGCGGGGTAGTGATGCCCGGCGAAAAGCCGGACTGCTGATTACTACACCAGAACGGACCTTGATTGATGTTGCGTATCAGGTGGGAGAAGATCGTCTGGAGATTGCACTGGACGATGCGCTTCGCCGACGCCTTACCACCACCGCACGGCTTGAACGCCTTTGTGGGGAGCTGCAAGGACGTGGGTTCCGAGGTCCCGGGCGAATGGCCGAACTAATGAATCGACGGCACGATATTGACGGGCAGACCGATTCAACCTTCGAAACGTTGTTGTTGCGGGAGCTCCGCAAGCGAAAGTTAGCGGTGCCGGTGATTCAGCATCGCATTGTCGAACCAAATGGCGAGTTCATCATGAGAACTGATTTCGCTTATCCATCGAAAATGATTGCCATTGAAGCTGACAGTGAGCGTTGGCATATGAATCGTGCAAAGTTCAACAGTGATCGGTACAAGCGGGCCAAAGCCGAGTCAATTGGCTGGCGAGTACTAGCGTTCACCTTTTCGCAGCTGAAACAATCGCCAGAGGTGGTTGTTGCGATCATCGAGAGTGCTCTGACCCATGGCACGCGAACGATGCTTCCCTAATGATGTGACGCTGATGTTGTCGCAAGGACGGCACGCGAACGATCTTGTTATGAGTTTCAATCGGTATCCGGAGAAAACTCATAACAAGATCGGGAAGGCGCGTGCCTAGTGACCGAATCGCCGGCCGAACGGCTTGCTAGTCGATTTCGGCCACGATGTCGCCGCTGCCCACCGAGTCGCCCACCGCTACCTTCACTGAGGTCACGGTCCCGGCCTTCTCGGCGGTGATGTTGTTCTCCATCTTCATGGCTTCCAACACCACGATCGTGTCACCAACCTCTACGGTCTGGCCTTCTTCCACCTTCACCTGCACGATGGTGCCCTGCATTGGCACGGTGACCTGGCCAGCATTGGCACTAGCGGCTGCTGCTTTGGCGGCCGAGGAACGACGTGGCCGTGATGACCCGTTCGCTTTGGTGCTAGCACCAACGGCAACCGAAATTTGGCTCTCGGGTACGAATACCTTCACCGAGAAGCGGCGGCCGTTCACCTCAACGTCGACGTCTCGCTGAACTTTGGCTTCTGGTGTGCCGTCGTCGCCATCAATACTGGTGCCTGCCACCGTAGCTGGGTCGGCCGCTACGTCGGAGAGGTCGAGCACCTCTTCCACCCATTTTGTGGAGTGTTTGGTTTCAGCGAAATCCGGATGCGACAAGATAGCTATGTCGGCTGGCACTGTAGTGGCGATGCCCTCGATTTGCAGTTCACGCAAAGCCCGCAGCATCCGTAAACGTGCCGTCTCGCGGTCGCTGCCCCAGACACAAAGCTTGCCCACCAGGTTGTCGTAATATTGGCTAACTTCGTCACCTGATTCGTAGCCGCCATCCCAACGCACACCGAACCCTTGGGGAACTTTGATTGACGTCAAACGCCCTGGTGAAGGTAGGAATTTACCGCCGGCTGGGTCTTCAGCGTTGATACGGCATTCAATAGCGTGACCGTTAATTACGATGTCATCTTGGGTGAAGCTCAGTGGCAATCCGGAAGCGACCCGAATCTGTTCGCGTACCAGGTCGAGGCTTGAAACTAGTTCGGTTACAGGGTGCTCAACCTGCAAGCGAGTGTTCATTTCTAGGTAATAGAACTCGCCGTCTTGGAACAGGAACTCTACCGTGCCTGCGTTTACATAGCCGCAGCCCTTGGCCACCGCCACGGCCGCTTCGCCCATGGCCCGTCGCACATCGTCGGGGAAGTCTGGTGCCGGGGCTTCTTCAACCAGCTTTTGGTGTCGTCGCTGGGAGGAACAGTCGCGTTCGCCAATCCACACGCAGTTACCGTGACTATCGGCAATAATCTGCATCTCGATGTGCCGAGGCCAGGTGAGGTAGCGCTCGAGATAGATTTCGTCACGGCCAAAGTAAGCGAGTGCCTCGCGCTGGGCCGATTCGATGGCGGCTTCAACCTCGTCGGGGCCTTGAACAACTTTCATGCCTCGACCGCCGCCGCCATAAGCAGCTTTAATAGCAACTGGCCAGCCGTGTTCGGCGCCAAAGTCGAAAACCTGTTGTGAATTTGTCACCAACTCGGTCGACCCGGGGACACCAGCTACACCTACCTTTTCGGCGGCTTCACGAGCAGAAATTTTGTCGCCCATGACGTCAATAGCTTCGGGTGGTGGACCAATCCACGCCACTGTGCCCGAGTCGATGATGGCACGAGCGAAGTCGGCGTTTTCCGAGAAGAATCCGTAACCGGGATGCACGCCATCAGCGCCACTTCGACGTACCGCGTCGAGAATGGCCTCGGTATTGAGATAGCTTTCGGCGGCGGTCTGGCCGCCTAAGGCGTAGGCCTCATCGGCTAGGCGCACGTGCAGCGCATCACGGTCTAGTTCGGAATAAACCGCTACGGTTGCGATGCCGAGTTCTTGGCAAGCACGGATAACACGAACGGCGATTTCGCCGCGATTAGCAATCAAAATCTTGGTGAGCACAACATAATGGATACAGCCAAGCGGGGTGAACATGCCACCCAAGCACTAAAAGGTTCTCGTTTCCGAGAGGTTCGTTGGGTGGAAACTGTTGGTTCAACCAACACCGATCTCATGGCCAAAGCGGTTTCAGGGGAAGCTGGTGGGCTGGTGTTAGTAGCCGATTACCAAACCAGTGGGCGTGGTCGGAGGGAGCGCGTTTGGGAAGCTCCACCGGGAGCATCTCTGCTGTTTTCAATGCTGTTGCGACCCGAGAATTTAACAGAACATGCGGCCTTGGTGACGATGGCGGCGGGCGTGGCTTCGGTTGAAGCTTGCCGTGCGGTAACTGGGGTGGTGCCGAGGTTGAAATGGCCCAACGACATGCTGGTCGAGGGCAAGAAGCTCTCGGGTATGCTCTCAGAAACCGTGGTGGCTGGCACCGAGATCACGGCACTGGTTATTGGCATTGGAATCAACACAAATTGGCCCCCCGACTTACCGGTGGAGCTAGCCGAAACAGCGACCTCGCTGAACTTTCACTTGCCAAGTGAGGCATCTCAGCTGCCCCGTGATCAGCTGCCCCGTGAGGCGGGAAAGTTTGGACGTGAGAAGCTGTTCGCGGAGGCTTCACCCAGTCGTGAGGCTGAACCCAATCGTGAGACTGAGAACCTCGAGTTCCTCGCGATGGATCGCCAGAATGAGGAAAAAGAGCCGGTTGATCGAGTGGCCCTGTTAGTGGCCCTGTTGCGCAGCATGGATGAACTGGTGCAGCTGATCGAAACTGAAGTTGGCCGAGCGGAATTGTTGGACCGCTACAAATCGCACCTAGGCACGCTGGGTCGTGAGGTGCGGGTTGTGCTGGCCGACAGCAGTTTCACCGGCACCGCGCTTGACGTTGATTCCGCGGGGAGCTTGTTAGTGCGGAACGATGAGCAGGAACGATGGGTTTCAGTGGCTGATGTGGTGCATCTGCGTTAGAGCCGTCTTTGTGCGCCAGGCTAAAAGCTGATGTGGCGCGTCTGTTCGGGCGAGACCTAGGCAGAAGCGAGTTACCCAGCGTGGGTGCCGCGAATAGCGGCCGGGGCGGCCAGAGGGTGATTGCCGAAGTGCAGTTACGGGTCGCTGGTTTGAGCCTCGAGTCGGGCCAGCGCATCGGCTGCCGCCTTGGTGAGCGGACCGGGTGCTAAATCGAAGACGTGGTCGTCAACGGCGCTAATGGCCTGCACATCGCGAATAGAGGAACTGAGGAACGCCTCATCGGCTTCGAAGAGCGCTTCGAGTGGCAGATCTTCTTCCACCACGTCCACCACTTCTAAAATCAGCTCGCGAGTTATACCACCAAGCGGTCCGGCCGACAGTGGCGGGGTTACGAGGCGGCCGTCGATGCCGACAAAGATGTTCGAGCCGGTACCCTCGCAGAGGTTGCCCACCGTGTTGGCAAAAATTGCCTCCGAGGCATGGCGTTCGTGGGCGTAGGCCAACGCCAAAACGTTCTCGGCGTAAGACGTCGACTTGATGCCAGTCATGGCCCCTCGCTCGTTTCGAGTCCACGGCACGGTTACGACTTTGGTCACACCGCTATAGAGGTGAAGCTCGGAAACCGCCACCAACAAGGTCGGTTCGGTCTGATCACGGTTCGACCCTAATGGACCTAAACCGCCGGTCAGGGTGATGCGCAGACGTGCGTCCACTGCCTGGTTGGCCTCAAGCACGCTCGACACCGCTTCTCGCACCCGATCTAAGTTCGGTGCGGCTAGACCCAGACCTGTGGCCGAGGTGTGCAACCGGCGCAGGTGTCGACTGATGGCGAAAGGCTCTCCGCCAATCACTTTCAAGGTTTCAAACACTCCGTCGCCCACCGTTAGGCCATGGTCGAAGGGCGAAATGCGGGCGCTGTCGAGGTCGACCAAGGCACCGTCTAACCAGAGTTGGTTGAACCTTGCGGGGCCGGTACCGCGTGATGATGGCGAGCCTGGCGCGGTTGAAGCTTGCGAGCCTGGCGAGGATGATCCTTGCGAGGTTGATGCTGGCGAGGTTGAAGCTGGTGCCATCTTCGAAGCGGATGTTGGCATAGCTTTTGACGACGCTTTTGATACGGAGTTTGAAGGTTCGGCCGAAGAGCTCACGGCGCGAGCATACTACTCGACCCGATCTCCAGTGGAGCGGGCGTTTCGCTAGACTTATGGCGTGTCTCGTACGTCTGCTTCGACGCGATGGCGTCGAAGTTGGACCCAGCGTCTGGTGTTATTTATCAATGTCTCCTTGGCCCTGGTGGCATTCGTAGTGGCGGCTTCGCTCAGCTATGGCTACGAAAAGGTGGGCCACCTACCACGGGCATCGCTTAGTGCGGGCATCTTGACGAGCGCCGATCCGGCTATTTCAGACGAACCTCTAAACGTGCTGCTCGTGGGTACCGACTCGTCCATCAACCTTGATCCAGACGACCCCATCAACGTGGGCCGTGACCCCGGCAGCGACTTAGCCGATGTGCTGATGGTGTTGCGCCTTGAGCCAGCGACAGGCGAAGTTGCGATTCTGTCGATTCCTCGTGACTTGTGGGTGCCAATTTCAGGCACCAACATGCAAAACAAGATCAATGCTTCCTATGCCATTGGTGGCGCTCCGGCATTGATTTCCACCATCCAGGACTACCTGGAAATTCCGATCCATCATTTCGTGGCGGTGGATTTCGCCGGTTTCAAGAAAATGGTTGAAGTGATAGGTGGGGTCGACGTGTACTTCCCTTACCCGGCACGCGATGCTGGTTCGGGGCTTAATATCACCGAGGCTGGCTGCAACCACTTAAACGCTGACACCGCGTTGCAATATGTGCGTTCTCGAAAGCTGCAGGAAAATATCGACGGGCGTTGGAAAAGTGACGGGCAAAGCGATTTTGGTCGCATGCGCCGCCAGAGGGAGTTCATGCAACAGGCGGTTTCAACCGCTATTGAGCGGGGTGCTCGTAATCCGGCCACCCTCAACGCTCTGATAAATGCCGTCACTGACGCGGTGGTGGTTGATGATTTGCTGACCCCTGGTGGAATGTTTGACATCGGCAATGCTTTTCGCATGTTTAACCCTGATGACCTGCTGCAATACAGCTTTCAACGCTATGTTTCCGACGACTGGCGTGGTGGTCAGATGGTACTAATTCTGAACCACAATCGCTCCGATGAGTTGCTCGACCCTTTCCGAGGCCTGGCACCGCTAAATGCTGGCGCGATTGCGAGCGCTGACGGCGGAAACACCGGCTCGACTAACGGCAGTTCAGGATCAAATAGCAGCGGCGCAGGTGCGATTGGTGAAAATGAAAGTGGGGTCGGAGCAGAGGGTGCTACCGGGGGTAGCTCAGCCACGTCCTCGGTCGTAACCAGCAGCACCATTTCTGACGACGGCAACATAGCGACGAAGGCATGTTAGGAACGATCTAAAAGTTGTGAGACAGACGGCGAGCGGAATTGTGCCGCTTAGTTGAAATAGCTGGCGGAGCGTAGGGTAGTGCCACCGCTAAATGTGTGAATAGCACGGGAAATGTGAGCAGAAGCAATCTGAATAGCGCGGGAAATCTGAACAGCAAGGTATTAGAGACGATGGGTAAACCGGTAAATCACAATCACCACCGAGGCACCACGCTATGAGCACCATTGCGGTAATTGGAACCGGTTATGTGGGTCTCACCACTGGGGCTTGTTTTGCCTCGCTCGGTCATGATGTCATCTGCGCCGACATCGACGAAGACAAGATTGCGGCGCTGAATCGAGGCGAAATTCCGATTCTGGAAGAAGGCCTGGATCGACTGGTTTCAGAAGGGGTTCGTGCTGGTCGTTTGAGTTTCGTGGTGGGTGCCACAACTGCGGCTGCCAAGGCCGAATTTGCCTATTTGTGTGTGCCGACTCCGCAAGACTCCGACGGTTCGGCCGACTTGTCATACATTGAAGCGGCCGCTCGCGAGATAGGCCCGGTGTTAGAAGCTGAAGCCGTGGTGGTAAACAAATCTACGGTTCCGGTGGGCTCAACCCGAGTCGTGGAACGAGCGCTGGGACGAAGCGACGTGTTCGTGGTTTCGAACCCCGAGTTCCTGCGAGAAGGCAGTGCGGTTAGTGACTTCCTGAAGCCCGATCGCATTGTGATCGGTGCCGACAGCCAGGCGGCTGCCATTCGAGTAGCGGCACTTTATGTTGGCATTCCATCACCCATCATGGTGACTGACCCGGCTTCGGCCGAAACCATCAAGTACGCAGCCAACGCCTTTTTGGCCACCAAATTGTCATTTGTGAACGCCGTGGCCGCCATTTGTGAAGCCGTCGGTGCCGATGTGAACGACGTGATGTTGGGCATCGGCTACGACAAACGTATCGGCCAAGAATTCTTGAAGCCTGGCCCTGGTTGGGGCGGTTCGTGCTTTCCTAAAGACACGCGGGCGCTGGCAAACATTGCCGAAGAAGCGGGCTACGATTTCCGGCTATTAAAGGGCGTTCTGCAGGTCAATGACGAACAGTTTGATCGGGTGGCCGCAAAAATCGCCCGCTTGGTAGGTGGGTCGCTTGAGGGGCGCCGTGTAGCGGTTTGGGGTCTCACCTTCAAGGCTCGTACCGATGATTTGCGTGAATCACCCTCGCTCGAGATCATTGATCGTTTGGTGCGGGCGGGTGCCACCGTCGTTGGGTACGATCCGGCCATCTTCAAAGCACCAGCTGGAGTTGAGCTAGCCTCTGATGCCTACGGTGCGGTTGAAGGTGCCGACGTGTTGGCGGTATTGACTGAATGGGACGAGTTTCGCTGGCTCGACTTCGATAAGGTCTACGAGCTGATGGCCACTCCGGCCATTTTAGACGGTCGAAATCTGCTTGATCGGGCGGCGTTGAAGCGTCGTGGTTTTGCCTATGACGGGATTGGTCGCAGCTAAAAGCAGTTTTGGTGGTTAGTGCAAGAGTGGTTCTCCGGCATCGATTGAAGTAGTCCGGCGTCGAATGAAATAGACAGGCAGATGGCACGAGTAGTGATCACCGGCGGTGCCGGATTAATAGGCTCTACCATAATTAAACGGTTACTTGACCAGGGCGATCAGGTGGTTTGTGTCGACAATCTGGTGACTGGCTCGTGGGACAACATTGCGGCGTGGGTTGAAGCTGGCGACATCGAATTCATAAACCACGACGTTTCGAAACCGTTTTATCTTAATAGTGCCGTCGATGTAGTTATGCACTTCGCCAGTCCGGCTTCGCCCAAAGATTTCTCCGAGCTGCCCATACAAATCATGAAAGTTGGCGGACTGGGCACGCACAATACCTTGGGTTTGGCCCGCGCTAACAACGCGCGCTATCTGCTGGCTTCCACCAGTGAAGTTTACGGTGACCCGTTAGTTCATCCGCAGGTGGAAACTTATTGGGGGAACGTGAACCCGATCGGACCACGTGGCGTGTACGACGAAGCTAAGCGTTTTGCCGAAGCGTTAACGATGGCCTATCACCGCCACCACGGCCTTGACGTGCGCATCGCCCGTATTTTCAACACTTATGGTCCGTCGATGCGGCTTCTTGATGGGCGGGTGGTGTCCAATTTCCTGGTTCAGGCCCTCCAAGGCAAACCGTTAACGGTCTACGGCGACGGTCAACAGACCCGTAGTTTTTGTTATGTCGATGATGAGGTGGACGGTCTCCTACGTCTGTTGGACTCGGACTATGTGGGGCCCGTGAACATTGGCAATCCGGTGGAATTTACCATGTTGGAACTGGCGCAAGAGGTAAATGAAGTGACCGGTGCCGATGTTCCTGTGGTGTTTCAACCGCTACCCGTTGACGACCCGGCCCAGCGCCAACCCGACATTACGCTGGCAAAAACTTTGCTTGGTTGGGAGCCGAAAACCCGGTTACGTGACGGGCTAAGCCTAACGGCAGAGGCCTTTGCTAAACGCTTAGTCCGATAGCTGCGAGCTGACAGATGCTAGCGGTTGCGGTGAACAAGACCGTTGATAACGGTGTCGAATTCGGGCAGGGTGGCAGCATCGCAATAGCTGGTTTCAAAAGCGTGGCGCGCCGCTTGAGCTAAATGCTCGCGATAAGCCACGTCGGTGCTTAGCTGCTTCACCGCGGCCACTAATCCTTCAACATCGCCGTTACGAAGCGACACGCCACAGCCATGACGTTGGATAGCCTCGTCAACATTGGTACCCGTTGGGCCCACGTAGATAATGGGCAGACCTGCCGCCAGAGCCGAATGCAACTTGGAGGGGCTCATCAACCCCCAGGCGCGATCATCAAGGGTGATCAGCGATGCCATGGCTCCGGCGAACACGCTCGGTACTTGCTCGCGACTCACGTAATCGTAAAGCACAATGGGAGCACCACGGCCCTCGGCCAGAGCCAATGCTGCGGTTTCTAAGGTTGGCCGTCGTACCCCGCCTCCCACAAATAAGAACGCCGCATTTTGGTGGGCCAATCTACCGGCGGCCTGGATGACCGTGTCGAAACTATGACCAGTCCCGGTGTTCCCCAAATACGCCACCACATCACGGTTGGCTAGTTGCGGGTTGGTGGAATATTCCGCCCAAATCTCAAACGCCGTGCTCGTGCCAGGTGCTTCGCTGTGAGTCGCTGGATTAGGAAAGCTAGCCAGCGGTTCCCAATTGGGAATAATGGTGGTAGGGGGACGATCTGTCGACCCATATTGTCTTTGTAGAACTTCGCCCATGGCCGAATCGAGCACCACCAAATGATCCAAACGAGGATAAATCCAGGTGTTGATGCGACGTAGCAGTTTCGATACCAATGAACCGCGGCCAAGCTGGTCGAAAGCTTCGGCGGTGTCGGGATAAACGTCCATGCTCCAAAGCACAATCTTGGTGCGCCGATGAAGAAGGCGATGCAAGAAGGCAGCCAGCACAATATAAGGCGGAGTGGTCATCGAAACGATGACATCTTGTCGAGGTAGCAGTGCCAAGCGAAGCCACGCGCCAGCGGTGAAACCGCCATAGCCACCTAAGCGGCTGCGAAGCGAGGATTTGCCCCCTCCAGGAATAGCCAAGCGTATGACGCGAACCTCGCGCTGGGATTTAGTAGCCAGCCTTCCCCTCGACGACGCCGAGTTCCGGGTCCTGTAGGATGAGGCGCTGGTCGCCGCTTCGGATCTCTCGCCACTTAGATCCGAGGAATCTTCGCTTTGGCCAACGACTTCATTCCAGCGGGGTGATTCCACGTAGCCAGCGTTGCTCGTTACTACGGTGACTTCGTCACCTTCGCCAGCACGGTGGTTGGCCAGCGAGGCGGCCAAGTGTGCGGTCGGTGACAGATCGGGCAGATAGAACTGGTTAATAATCGTGATTCGCACGGGCTTGGGCAACAACCTGATCTTAGTTATTTAGCAACTCGGTGCTGCAGAATCGGGCATTGTGTCGAGGCGGGCAATAGCAGCATCAACCATTTCATCCACAATTTCACCCAGGCTGTATTTCTGTTTCCAATCTGGAAAATGGGCACGAAACTTCGACATATCGGTGTAATAACAAATGTGGTCACCAATTCGAGCTTCATCGTTGAAACTAAGGGTTGGACGACGCCCGCACCGATTGGCAATCAGCTCCACACACTCTAGGTTGCTTGCAGCATTAGCCTTGCCGCCACCAAGGTTGTAGGCCTCACCGGGCCGTGGATTTTGAGCGAAAGCCCAAAAGGCCGAAATTACGTCATGAGAATGAATTTGGTCACGGACTTGCTTACCTCCGTAGCCGATCATCGTGTATGGACCTTCGGTGACAGCCTGGTGAACCAAATAACTTAAGAAACCATGCAGCTCAACCCCCGAGTGGTGGGGCCCGGTCAAACAGCCACCTCGAAAGACACCAGTCTTCAAACCGAAGTAGCGGCCGTATTCTTGCACCATCAAATCGGCAGCCGCTTTCGAAACACCAAACAGCGAATGAAGGCAGTTGTCGAGCGACATTTCTTCGGTAATGCCGAGCTCACTCAGACCCATCGGGGTTTCGCCCGGGGTGTAGTCGTAACGAGTTTCGAGTTCGACCAGAGGCAACCGGTTGGGGTTATCGCCGTAAACTTTATTGGTGCTCATATAGATGAACACCGCTTCAGGGGTATGGGCTCTGGCGGCTTCCAAAAGCGCCAAGGTGCCACCGGCGTTTACATCGAAATCGTCGAAAGGCCTGGAAGCGGCTAGGTCGTGGCTCGGTTGGGCAGCGGCGTGAATGATGAGCTCGGGCCGAAGCTGTGCGAAAAGCGCATCCACCGCTTCGCGGTCGCGGATGTCCAGGCTGTGATGGGTGTATTTAGGGTACCTGGCACTCAGGCGGTCACGATTCCAGGTGGTGTCACCCTGTGGACCGAAAAAATCCTGGCGCATGTTGTTGTCGATGCCGGTAACTGCAAACCCCATTTCGCTAAAGAATTCCACGGCTTCAGAACCAATGAGCCCGGCACTACCAGTGACAAGAACGCGCATGAACAACAACACTACCCCGGCCTGCTTCCCCCATGGCAGCCGCCACATGCGAGACTAGAAGATATGCGCGTTGCCGTAACTTTGGAACAGTGCTGGCATCGAGTGCCCGGCGGAATTGCTAAGGCCGCTATCGAACAGGTGAAGGCGGTTGAAACCCACGGCGGAGTGGAACAAATTGGCGTAGCAGCCAGGCATCGTCATGAACCCGAAGCTGCATGGCAACCACCAATACCAGTGCGCCATCTGCCGGTTTCCCGCCTAGCAATGTACGAGGGTTGGCACTATTTGGGTTGGCCCAAGGTTGAACAGGCCACCGGCCCCATCGATGTGATCCACGCTACTGGCACTGCGGTTCCGCCACGCTCGGTACCGCTGGTAGTTACCGTGCATGACCTGGCCGTACTACACAATCCCGAGCGATTTACCAGGCGTGGCGTGAGCTTCATTCGACGTGCCCTCAAACTGACAGCCGAACGGGCAGATTTGGTGTTGTGTTCGAGTGAAGCCACCTTGAGTGACTGTGAGGTAGAAGGTTTTGACCCCGAACGGCTTCGTTTGGTGCCGCTCGGGGTGGACCAGAGCAAAGCCACCGCCGAAGACGTTGATGAGGTGCGCCGCAGGTACGGGCTAGACGGACGTTACGTGCTTTTTGTAGGCACCTTAGAGCCACGAAAAAACCTGCCTGGTTTGGTGCGAGCCTTTGGCCACCTAATGGCCGAGCATCGATACCACGACGTGCGGCTAGTGCTGGCCGGGCCCGATGGCTGGGGAGAAGAAATCGAAGGCCTTTTGGCACCACTGGGTGACACCGTGCAGAAACTCGGTTTCGTGCCCGAAGCCGACTTACGGGCGCTTTATGCAGGCGCTGAAGTGTTTTGTTATCCCAGCTTGTTAGAGGGTTTCGGCTTACCGGTGCTTGAGGCCATGGTACAGGGCACCCCGGTGGTTACTTCGGCGGGAACAGCTACCGAAGAATTGGTGCGCCACGGTGGCGGCATTGCTGTTTCGCCCCGCGATTATCGTGCCATCGCCGAAGCGCTGGCCGAAGTGCTTGATGACTCGGAGCACGCAGGAGCTATGGGGGCCACTGGTGCCGCGGTGGCGGCCGATTACACCTGGCAACATACCGCTGAGCTGTGTGTTTCGGCTTACCGAGAGTTGGCCTAGCACCAGTTGGCCTAGCACCAGTTGGCCTAGCACCCGTTGGCGTAGTCCGAGCTGGCGTATTACGCCTTACGCTCGCATTCTTGGTGGTCCCGTCTGATCTTGTAGTGAGTTTTGTGCGCGATGCGGAGAAAACTCACTACAAGATCGGGGAAACACTAAAGGTTGGGGTTGGCCTTCATCCATTCGACGGTGATGTTGGTGGCGTCTTCCAGGCTAAACGGCAGCTCACCAGCGATTTCTTTCACCGGTTCTAGGTCAAACACCGTTTCGGTCAACATGTTGCGCAGGCGATATGAGGTGAGGGGCGGATGTTTCCAGCCGAGCAAACGCAGAACATCGCCACCCACGGCCGCGGCTCGAAGCGCCAATGTGGGCACTTCTCGAATTGGGCCGCTACCAAAGGCTTGGGACGCCAGCTGGGCCCACTCGTAAATGGGATACGGCTCGTAGTCGGATATGTACAACACCCGTCCATGTACGGCAGCGTCGGAGGCGAAGGCAATCTTGTCGATTTCATGAACGGCGTTGCCCACAAACCCGAATGACTTACGCACCCGGTGCCCTTTGGGGTGAACATAATGACCGTCGCGAACGCTCCGCAAAAAGGCGCTGTAAAGAGGGCCGAAGTGCGGTCCCCAAATAGAGGTGGGTCGTAACAACACCCATGTGAAACCACCGGGTGCAGCTTCCCTAGCCCCGGTGCCGTCCGCCGCGGTAGCTGTGGCCGTGCCAGTTATCTGCGCCACGTCAGATTCACCATTTTCAGTGGAACTGCCCAGGGTTTCCTCACGGCTAGGCGGGGTGCCCATCATGGTGCGAACCAGCTGTTCGCCTAATACTTTGCTTTCGCCGTAGGCGTTCGGCGGGCTGAAATCAAACTCGTCTTTGGGCTGGTGTCCGGGTGTGCACACCAGTTGTGACGAGGCGAAAAGTACTCGTCGTACTGACGGAGTGTTCTCGGCGGCTTTGACCAGGTTTGCCACGCCAATAGTGTTGGCGTCGTAGTCACCGATAGTGCTGCCATCAAGGTCTACTCGGGCTGCGAAATGGCAAATTATCTCGGGGGCAAAGGCGGCTACGGCGGTCGACAAGGCGGTGGCATCTCGAATGTCAACCTCCTGCCATGGACAGAGATTGTGAATCTGCGGTGGCGCGATGTCGAGATTTAGCACTTCATGTCCAGCCGCGATGAAATGTTTCACCAGGTTCGTGCCAATAAAACCCGATCCGCCGGTCACCAAAATACGGGTTGTGTCACTAGCACCGCCCTGTAGCGTGCCACTCGCTTCGTAGCTCACCCCGCCACCTCTTCGTAGACTCGGTGTGTTTGTTGGGCGGCCATATTCCACGAGAATTCAGCGGAGTTGGCGACACCCTTTTCCACCAGGGTGGTGCGCACCGTTTCGTTGGTGAGCACTTCTATTAAGGCTCGGGCCATGCTGTTAACGCTGGTGGGGTTGAAGAACATGGCACCGTCCCCAGCAATTTCGGGGAGCGAAGCAGCATTCGAACTGGCCACTGGCACCCCCACACTCTGGGCATCAAGTATCGGCAAGCCAAAGCCTTCATATAACGATGGAAAACAAAACGCATCCGAGCAGCCGAGCAGCGACATCACATGTTCATCAGGTATATAACCGGTTGTTATGATGCGATCTTGCAGCCCGAGCGAGCGGATTTGGTTGGTGATGGCCGAGCTTTCGGCCAGATGCCCTACCAGTACCAGCGAATGGGGAACTTGAGTCGCTATCTGGCCAAACGCGTTCACCAATCGAGGAATGTTCTTGCTGGCGCTGGGGCTACCAAACGCCATCAGATACGGAGAGTTAATGCCGTAGTGGCCAGGTACCGACGCATCGGGCCGCCAACCCGGGGGCACTTCCCGCCCGGCTTCATGCACAACCGTGATTTTGTTCTTGGCGGCTGGGATATCGGCTTCTATTTGCGAACGCGAAGCCTGTGAAACGGTGATGGTTCTGGCTGCGCTTCGTACTGTTCCACGTACAAACAGCTGCAGCGCAGCGCGGCGTAACCAGGGCATATGGTCTCTGAAGCCCACATAAATTAGGTCATGCACGGTCACTACATGGGGCATTTGGGTGCGCAAGGGACCCACATAGCCCATGGAATGAAGCACCTCTAGGCGGTGACTGGCCGCCAGCTGCGGTAACCGGAATTGCTCGTAGGCGTAGCGCAGCTCTCTACGGTCACCCGAAACCTCGGTTTCAACCGCCAACAAGCGGGGAGTGTCCGGCAGATCAAGAGTGGCGAGTTGTCGGTACGCGATCTTGTTCAGGTACACCACAAACTCGTCGTCGGGATACTGGTCAACCAGCGAGTTTATAAGTGAGGTGGCGTAGGTTTGGGTGCCGCCCACAACGCCTGGAAGTAGATAGAGAAGGTTAATGCCTATGCGCATTATCTCGTGTGTTCGGGTCGTGAAAGCATTGTGTGCGAGGATAGCCTGGCTAGCTTGTAGTTAGTGGGTGGCTAGCCAGTGAATGAAGCCACGTCAGCTTAGAGCCAGTGGAATAGGGCTAGAGACTTTATGGATGCAGTAATTTTGGTCGGCGGATTTGGAACCAGGCTTCAGCCGCTCACCTACACGGTTCCCAAACAAATGCTGCCAATCGCGGGTGCCACCATGTTAGAGCGAGTGGTTGCGCATTTGGGCAGCCACGGCGTGACTCGTGCCATTCTGGCTTTGGGTTACAAACCCGACGTTTTCATCGACGAATTCCCCGATCAGCGTTGTGCCGGGGTTGAACTAGTTTACGCCGTTGAGCCAGAGCCGCTCGATACCGGTGGTGCGGTGCGTTTTGCGGCACTAGCTGGTGGGGTCAGCGATACTTTTGTGGTGGTGAACGGTGATGTTCTCACCGATCTAGACGTGAGCGAGCTCATCGCCTTCCATCGTTCAAGCGGGGCCGAAGGTACCATCGCGTTGACCAAGGTTGACGACCCTTCCCGCTATGGCGTAGTTCCTATAGAACAAGACGGCCGGGTGAAAGCTTTTATCGAGAAGCCTCCCGCCGACGAGGCGCCCAGCCATTGGATCAATGCTGGTACCTACGTGTTAGAACCAAGCGTGCTCGACCGAATTGATGACGGTCGACGAGTGTCTATTGAGCGTGAAGTATTTCCCGCCATGGTGGCCGACAGTGCGCTGTACGCCATGGAACGCCAGGAACGCTGGGTTGATGCTGGTACGCCAGCTACTTATCTGGAAGCTTCACTTGGTTACATCGATGGCACAATTGCCAACGAGCCTGTGATTGCTGAAGATGCTTGGGTTCATAACGACGCCGTGGTGTTCGAGTCGTGGATCGGGCCAGGAGCGGTGGTGGAAGAAGGAGCCGTTATTGAGCGCTCGTTAGTGCTGGCAGGGGCACGCATTGGGGCTCGTGCGGTGTTGAAAGAAGCGATTGTGGGGCCCGCCGCTGTGGTAGGTGCGGGCGCTAAACTGCTTGATTTAACGGTACTGGGAGAAGGGGTGGAAATTCCCCCGGGCGAAGAGTTGATCGAGGCCACCGTCGCCTCAGTAGAAGACGAAAGCTAGCCCCGATCAGGCAGGTCGTATTCGGCCATGTAGTACGGGTAATCCCGATCAAATACGGTCAGTGGTTTCGGGTTCTCTACTCTGCCGATAGGTCGAACGTCGTTGCCTTCGCGTTTGAGACGGGCATCACCCATAGAGATACGGGCTAACTCGGCAAGTTCTTCTAAGCGGGCCACGACATTGGGGTGTTGGTCGATGATGTTGGTGGTCTCACTCGGATCATTTACCAGGTCATATAGTTCGAAGATTTCCTGGCGGGCCTTAGAAAAATGCAGTTTATAACGATGATCTCGCACGGCTTCAAGGTCTTTGCGCGAGTAGTAGTAGAACGCGTCATGGGGTGACGTGGCGTTTTCGTCAAACCACAATTCACTCACGTCGCGGCCGTCGATAGTTCGATCAACGGGCATGGTAGCGTCGCATAATTTGGCCAGGGTGGGGAACAAGTCCATCGACGTGACCAACTCGTTGGAAACTCGGCCGGGTGTGATACGACCTGGCCAGCGCACAATAGCCGGTACCCGTAAACCGCCTTCCCAGGTAGTGGTTTTATTGCCCCGCAAGGGTAGGTTGCTGCCCCCGTCTCGTCCTAGCGAACCGTTATCACTAGTAAAAATAACAATGGTGTTGTCGCTAAGACCTAGGGCATCGAGCTCATGTAGAAGCACGTCAGTCGCCCAGTCGATCGACTCGACGGCGGCGCCATAGGGACCATTTTGTGAAGCACGAGCGAAACGCTCTTGCACATAGATGGGCAGGTGGACATATAGGTGCGCCAGGTATAAAAAGAAGGGTTCCTTCGCGGCATCTCGCATAAAACGGACTGCTTCGTTTACATAGCGTTCGGTGAGCTAGGCCTGGTCGGGCTGGGCTTCAAGCACCTCATCGTCTATGAGGAGTGGCAACGGCGGGTAGTCAAAGTATTGTTCCCCCGACTGCAAACCCATGTCGTTGCTGTACGGCAGACCTAGATAATGATCGAAGCCATGGTTGGTAGGTAGGAACTCATCCTGGTCTCCACAATGCCACTTGCCAATCATTTGGGTACGGAAACCAGCGTCGGAAAGAAGCCGCCCTAAGCTGATTTCCGTGGGAGGCAAACCAACCCCTTGGCCCGGAAACAAAACTGGTAGACCATCGAAACTGGCAAAGCCTATTCGCGGCGGGTAGCAGCCGGTTAGCAAGGCACCCCGAGACGGTGAACATACCGGCGACGCTTGATAGAACGAATCGAACCGCAAGCCTTCCGAAGCCAGTTGGTCAAGCGCCGGGGTCTTGTTGAGCGGTGAACCGTAGCAACCCAAATCGCCGTAACCCAGGTCGTCGCAGTTGATAAGCACCACGTTGGGTTGCCCCTGGCGTGGCTCGCGAGGTGAGGGTTGATGGCGACTGGGCGCAGACGGATTCATGCTGGTCATGATTAAGGGTTTACCACACGCGTACTGCGGTCTCGATATGGCAGTCACATGGCTGCGACAAGTTGTTGCTACAGCGTTTCAACCTGCTCACGAAGCGCCAAAGCAGAGGCCTGAGAACACGCCATGCCCGAACGCCACCAGCTAGCGGAAAAGATCTTCGTGGGGCTGACGTACCACTTCGTCGTGCACGTTACCCTCACCGAGCCAGGCCGGGTCAACGCCGCGGATAACGGCCGCCGCGATGCCGGTAGCTTTGCCCATTACCAAATCGGCGGCACCGGTCAGCTCGTCGGCGATACACACTTCGGTTACTTCCAGAACTCGACCGTGCGAATCTTCGGTGCCCCGCAAGTCGATTACGGCCTTAATTCCGGCCACACCCAAAGCCACATCGGTCAGTCCACGCCGCCAGACCCGGCCAAAAGTGTCCGACACGATGATGGCTACCTCTACCCCGGCCTTGGCACGTATTCCGTCGCGCAAACGTCGGGCCGAACGGTCGGAGTCTTCGGGCAGCAGCGCCACGTAGCCTGAATCAACATTGGAACGGTCGATTCCAGCGTTGGCACAAATAAAGCCGTGTTTCGTTTCGCTGATAATCAAATCGCCCCGGCGTCGCAGAATTCGAACCGATTCTTGTTCCACCAGCGGTTTGTGCGACAGCGGATCGTCGGGGTCGACAGCCACCAACATGTTCTCGGCTTTTGAAACTACCTTTTGGGTCACCACAATCACATCGCCATCTGCCAACGCGGTGTCGGGGTTCGAGGCGGCGGCCTCGGCAATCATTAGTGCCAAGTCGTCACCGGGGCGAACCTCGGGTACTCCTTCGATGGCGAACACCTCAAGACGTGCCACTGCAATCCTCGTTTCTAGTTCTCATAGTGGCTCTAGGCCTATGGTCAGGGCACCAAAGCCAAGATGGCTGTGGCGAGTGCCGCAGCCACACCAGGTTCTGACATGACCGTCGGCACGGCTAGTGCGGCCATGCCGGCAGCTTCAACTTCGTTCGCAAGTGGTTCGTCAACCGAATCGATCACCAAAGTGGCCGCCAGCTCGTGGTAAAGCTGTGCCACCCCACCAACCGTGGAAGGGTGTCCAAGCTCGCGCATCATTCGATCGGCCGGGCCTTTCAACGCCGCACCGCCCACTATGGGCGAAACCGCCACCGTCTGGGCACGCTTGGCTACGACCGCTTCTCGCACTCCTGGCACTGCCAAAAGTGGCCCAATAGAGACCAACGGATTAGACGGTGCAATAACCACCAAATCGGCGTGGTCAATGGCGTCGATTACCCCCGGTCCAGGTGTGGCCGCACGGGCACCGTTGAAACGGATGTTCGAAACTTCCACATTGTGCTGGCGGCGCACAAAGTATTCTTGAAACGTAATTTCGCCTTCATCTACCACGGTCACCATGGTTCTTAACAGATCGTTGGTAACCGGCAGTATCGCCAGATCTAATCCCCACGCCCGGGCAATTTCGGCAGTCACCACATCAAGGGATGCCCCTTCGCTCCGGCGCTGCGTGCGGAACATGTGGGTGCCCAAGTCTTGATCGCCTAGGTTGAACCAGCCGATCCCGCCGTAGCGTTTAACCATCTCCATGGCCTGCCACGTTTCGTTGGCTAAACCCCAACCCCGTTCAGGGTCGATCGCATCGGCCAGAGTGTACACCAACGTGTCAATGTCGGGGCTGATGTGTAAACCGTGCAGCTCCACATCGTCGCCGGTGTTAGCGATCACGGTTATTTCGCGCTGATCCATCACTGAGATCAGGCCTTTAAGAAAGCGTGCCGCACCAACCCCGCCCGCTAGAACCGTGACCTTCACAAGCTATCCTTCACGAAATCGATCGCAGTTTGCCCGACAGCAGGTCGATGTCGGCATCAACCATCATGGTCACCAAATCTTCAAACGGGGTTTTGGGTTCCCAACCAAGCTGTTTGCGTGCTTTGGCAGGGCTGCCAATTAGCAGATCAACCTCAGCGGGACGGAAGAAACGCTCATCAATGGTGACGTAGTCTTCGTAGTCCAAATCGACATGGCCAAAGGCCACTTCGCAGAACTCACGCACCGAGTGGGTTTCACCGGTAGCAATCACGTAGTCGTCGGGTTCATCTTGTTGCAACATCAGGTACATGGCTTCTACATAGTCGCCAGCAAAACCCCAATCTCGCTGGGCTTCTAGGTTTCCAAGCGCCAGTTTGTCGAGCATGCCCAGTTTGATTTGCGCCACGGCGTGGCTGATTTTGCGGGGAGCGAACTCTAGGCCCCGGCGGGGACTTTCGTGGTTGAACAAAATACCCGAACTGGCGTGCAGGTCGTAGCTTTCCCGGTAGTTAACTGTGATCCAGTGGCCGTAAAGCTTGGCTACCCCATAAGGGGAGCGTGGATAGAACGGGGTTTCTTCCCGTTGGGGAACTTCTTGCACTTTGCCGAACATCTCGGAGGTGCTGGCCTGATAGAAGCGAATTTTCGGGTCAACAATCCGAATGGCGTCGAGTAGCCGAGTCACACCAAGGGCAGTTACCTCGCCGGTAAGTACAGGCTGGGCGAACGAGGTTTGCACGAACGATTGCGCCGCCAGATTATAAACTTCTTCGGGCTGATGATCACGCAAAATATTGATCATCGACACTTCATCCAAAAGGTCGCCAGGCACCAGTGTTATTTGGTCTTGGATATGAGCAATTCGTTCAAAATTAACGGTGCTTGACCGGCGGACCATGCCGATCACTTCGTAGTTCTCGCGAAGCAGGAGTTCGGCGAGATAAGAACCGTCTTGCCCGGTGATACCGGTGATAAGGGCACGTTTGGACATAGTTAAGTTCTACGCTCTTTCTCTCGATTTGGCTATTTAGGTTTGGGCGTTAGGTTTCGGCACTTTGGCAGCGCTGGCGTGCTTCGTTAAGTAGCTCGGCCAAAGTTTGGTTTAGAGGAATTTCGGGCTGCCATCCGACGTCGTGGCGGATTTTAGAATTGTCTCCACGTAAAACCGGAGTGTCGACCGCTCGTTGCAGAGCCGGGTCGACCTCCAAAGTGAGGGGCTTGGTGGACAGGCTCAACAAGCCCTCGGCCAGGTCTCGAATAGCCAGATCTACACCTGAGCACACGTGATAGGCCTCTCCGGAGCGTCCGCTGACCATTAGCAAGCGATAGGCTCGCACAACGTCGCGTACGTCGGTGAAATCCCGGCGGGGAGTCACGTTACCAACCTCGATCGTGTCGGTATTTCCGAGCTCGGCTAGCGCTACTCGTTCGGCCAGCGCGGCCGCCACGAAACGGTTCGACTGTCCGGGGCCCAAATGGTTAAACGAACGGGCACGTATGGTTGGAAGACCGTGGCCTAACCAGGCTTGTAACGCCAAAAAATCGGCCGCCACTTTGCTGGCTGCATAGGGACTAACGGGCCGCAACGCTTGGTTCTCGCCTAAGGGCAGCTCATCGGTGGTTACCACGCCATAAATGTCAGCCGATCCCACTACCAGAACCCGTTCCACGTTGTGCCGTCGTGCTGCTTCTAGCAGGTTCAAGGTACCGGTGGCGTTGGTGGCAAAGGCGCTGGTGGGGTCATCCCAAGAAGCACCAACGTCGGCGAAACCCGCCAAATGATAAACGACTTCCGGTGCGGTATCACCCACGAAATCATCTAAGGCGGAAGCATTGGTCACATCGACCCCGCTAGAGCGGTCCAACCCGTAAACGTCGTCGCCACAGGAACGCAAATGTTCCACCAGGTGATGCCCTGCAAAGCCGCTGGAACCCGTGACTAATGCCTTCATCGTGATTTGGCCCTTGGTTCTTATCTTGGTTTGTGCTGGTGATGATTGAGGGTGAGATTGGCGTAAAGCTGGCTGAAGCTGGCCGCCGTGGCAGCCCAGCTGTAATTCGATGCTTGGGTAATGCCTGCTGAGATTAGTCGCCGTTGCACCTCGGATGAGTTCAAGACCTGATCGAGTGCCTGAGCGAGCGCCGAAACGTCGGTTGGTTCGACCAGCCACGCGGCTTCACCCAAGACCTCGGGCAGCGAACCAACGGCCGTTGCCACCACTGGAGTGCCGACTGACATCGCTTCAAGAGGCGGCAGCCCAAAACCTTCGTAACGAGAGGGATACGCCAACACTGTGGCACCCCGCAAAAGCGCCCACCGTTCGGTCTCGTTGACCCAGCCCAAACGCCGAATACGGTGCCGGTAAGCAGAGCGTTCTAGCGCGCGGCTCAAAGCCTCGCTGCCCCAACCGTCGGGCCCGGCAATTACTAAGGAAACTTCGGCATCGTTGGCAGCGACTTCGCTGAAAGCTTCCACCAAAGTTGGTAGGTCTTTGCGTGGCTCAACAGTGCCGAGGGCCAAGATGTATCGTTTGTTGCCGGCTAAATACCATCCGAGTGAAATCTCGCCTGGGCCCGCCGTGTTCACGCCTAATGGAATGGTGACCACCCGCTCGGGTGAGGCCGAAAACGCCGTTACCACCTCGTCGGCCACAAAGGCCGAATCGCAGTGGACCCACGCTCCACGCTGCAACGCCCGCTTAATCAGATCGGGGTACTCGAGCGTCGCTGATTGTGACATTTCGGGATAATGCAAAAAAGTAAGATCGTGAATGCTCACCACGCAGGCCGCCCCATTGGATGGCGGGACCACAAAATTGGTGCCGTGAACCACATCAACCTTGCCGCTCCACCACTCGATCGGGGGCCAATCTCCACGGGCCCACATACGACGTAACGGTCGGGCAGCTTGGGGCCGTTTCGACCACCCCACGCCGGACGGAAGTTGGGAACGCAGCTGACCGCGCCCTCGCCAAGAAGTGGCATAGGCCACCGGCGCTACGCCCTGGACGGGTAGGGCGCTCAGCAGTTCATGGGTGAAAACCCCAATGCCGGTTCGGTGCCCAAGCAGGGGCGTAGCATCGATCGCGACTCGCAATGCCATGAATCAAGTATCTGAAGAGTGGTCGAGTGGGCTACAGAACAATCGCTGCACTTCACGACGTAGTACTTGCACGCGATTAACACCTAGTACACCAAGACCTACCGCGATAGTGGCGGCTTCAGTTACGCCTCGATGAAGCTGGCGTAAGGCATCATTAACGTTCTCTTCGGCATTCATGGCGTCTCGTTCCTTTAAACGACAAGTTCAATATTACGAGGTGATGACAACTTGGGGGTGTTCAAGCATTAGCCTGGCGGCATCGTGGATGTTGAAGACGAGTACATAAGTGAAACCCAAATTGGTGTTTCCGAGGACGAAGAGCAACTCTTCGATGTGCTGGACCTCGACGCCAAAGACCTAGGCGATGCGCCTGCTGTCACCCTACTTATGGTGGCCCACAACCCGGGGCCCTGGTTTGTGGAATCGCTCACGGCGGTGGCCGAACTCGACTATCCCGATTTAGAAATTGTGGTGGTTGATTCGAAAAGTAACGTCCCGGTGGCACCACAAGTTGCCGAATTGTTGCCCGAAGCCCAGGTGATTCGTTTAGACGACAACCGTGGCTTCGGCCGGGCCGTGAACGCCGCGTTGAACCAAATATCGCCCGCCCCGCTGTTGTTGTTGGCACATGATGATGTGGCACCGCAGCCTGAAGCACTGCGCCACATGGTGGAAGAGGTTTTCCGATCTAACGCCGGGGTAGTCGGGCCCAAGGTGGTGCGCTGGGATGACCCGACCCGCATAATTTCGGTCGGTGAAGGCGTGGACAAGTTTGCTTATCCCGTGGGATATGTTGAGCGGGGCGAACTGGATCAGCAACAGCACGACGCCGTTCGTGACGTTTTCAACCTGCCCGACGGATTCACCTTGGTTCGCACCGACCTACTGGCGGCCGTGGGTGGCTTCGACGAAGAAATGCGCTTCTTCGGTGACGACCTCGACATGTGCTGGCGGGTTCATGCCGCTGGTGGTCGTGTGGTGGTGGCCCCCAACGCCGTGGTACGGCACCAAGAAACCTTAGGGGCACGAAGAGGTTTTGACGATAGACGTCGTCACCAATTCCGGGCTCGTCTTCGAACACTATTAGGAACCTCGCAACGCTTCACTCTGGCCAGAATTTTGCCCCAGCTCTTGGCGGTGAACCTGCTGGAAGCCATCTTGGCGGTGATTTTGGGTCGGCCGCGCCAAGCAGCTGATGTTTTGGGGGCATGGCCCTGGAACTTGCGTCGCCTTAGTTCGCTGCGAGAACGCCGCAGCGCCCTAGAACGAATTCGAAGTGTGCCCGACTCGGAAATTCGTGCTTTACAGGTGGGAGGTAGCGCTCGCGTCTCGGCGTTTGTGCGTGGGCAGTTAGGGGCAGGTGAAAGTGGCGTTGACGGTCCGCCCACCCTCAGCGAACGACTGGTGCAAATGGCGACCGGGCATGGACGACGTTTCGCACTATTGGCCTGGTCGTTTGCTTTGTTGTTGCTACTGGCGGGCTCTCGACACTTGCTAACACGATCAGTGCCGCTGCTGGGTGAATTCGTGCCTCTGCCCGAACAGGTCGGACCGATTTTTCGTGGTTGGTTCGACTCGTTCCGCGATGCGAACGCCACTCTGGGTGGTTACGGGGCAACCGGAGAGCTGCTTGGCGCGACGACAGTCAGTATCTTTTTGGGTGCCGCCGGATTTGCCCGCTTGGTTTTGGTACTGGGTTTATTCCCCATGGGTCTGTATGGAATGTGGCGTCTCGCCATGCCGCTTGGTTCGCTACGAGCCTCGGTTACCGCTCTGCTGGCTTATTTAGCAGTGCCAATCGGTGTCATCGCCCTAGGGAGCGGGTCGTGGCGGGCTTTGGTGGGTTACGGCTTGAGCCCTTGGATCTTGGCCCGGATGTTCAGAGCTAGTGGCAGCGTTCCCTTTGGTGTTGGTGATCCGCATCTTGATCCGAGGGGTCCTATCAGCCCTGGACCAACCATCCCGCCAGCACCGCTGTGGCGACAAACCCTTACTTTGGGTCTGGTTATCGGACTGGCCACAGCCTTCGATCCAATTTGGGCGCTGGTGCCCTTAGCGTTGTGGTTGGCCATGTTGCCGGGTTCGCTGGTGGCGGGCTATTTGGGTGGTTTGGCGCGCATGTTTGTGGCGGCCGCCGGTGCTTTTGTGGTGGCTGTGGTTTTGAATGCGCCCTGGATTTTCGAGGTACTGGCCGGGAGAGCAGATTTTTCGGTGTTGACCGGTGGCCGCTCGGCTTCGCACGTTGGTAATTCCGCGTTAGAGCTGCTGCGATTTGAAACCCATGCTGGGGTCAGTTCGTGGCTCACTCTTGGTTTGGTGGTGGCCTCTGGGTTCGTGCTGTTGGTCGGACGTCGTTGGCGTTTGGCGGTGGCGGCGCGGTTGTGGTCGATCCAGCTTTCAATCTGGGCTGCTGTGTGGCTGATTGGTCGTCAAGATTGGGGGGTGGCGCTTCCGCCCACCGAATTGCTTTTGGCGCCGGTGGGGGCGTGCATTGCCCTCTTAATCGGCTTGGGCGACGTGGCTTTCGATGTTGATGTGCGTCGCCGTGGTTTTTCGTGGCGTCAATTCGCCTCATTTGGCACCGTGTTAGCTTTGGCTGTAGCTCTGATTCCGATGGTGGGAGCAGCCATTGGCGGCCGATGGGATATGCCCCGTGGTGATTTCCACCAATCCCTAAAATTCTTGGATTCTGAAGCTCGTGACGATCCCTTTAGGGTGCTTTGGATTGGCCACCCCGAGTCGCTACCGCTAGTTGGGGTGCCGTTAGCAGACGAAATGGTTTATGGCATCACCAATGGTGGTTTACCCAAACTCGCCAATCTGTGGCCTGGGGCACCGCCGGGGGACGACGATCCGTTGCGACGAGCACTGAACCTGGCTTTAGATGGACGCTCAACCCGTGTGGGTGAAGACTTGGCCACACTGGGTTTTCGCTATGTCGTGTTGGTTGACCAAGTGGCGCCGGCACCGTATGTGAGCCGGTCTCATCCGGTTTCTACCAATGTGAGCCAGGCTATGAGCCAACAGCTCGATCTAGAACCAGTTGAAGTGAACCCAGCCCTGCGCTTGTATCGCAACGTGGCTTGGACCCCAGTCGAGCTGCCCGCCTTTGGAATGAAATGGACAGAGCCGTGGGCTACCAAAAGTGGCTATCAGGCGGCATGGCTGGTGCAAACGGTGGGGTTCGCACTGCTGATCGTGTTGTTGTACAAGACACGCCTAGAGCGGCGTGCACCAACCACCAGAAGTGAAGTTCGTAAGGCGGCACGCGAGCTTTCTGGCCGCTCACGCCGTCGCTATCTGGAGCGACGTAGCGGTGCCCGTCGAGCTAGCGCCGGTGAGGCCCTGGCATGATGAATCCACGTTGGCGTGTGCTAGGGGTAGTGGTGGCGTTGTTAATTGCGGCCATTACCGTTGATGCTCGAAACCCGATCCTTCGAGAAATAACCCCGGTGGTAGGGGCTTTGAAAGTGCCGCTGGTGGCGCCAACGGATGCTGCTTCGTCGACTTGGTACTGTGCTGCGGGCACGATTGGTGCTTGGTTACCGCCGGTTTCTGAGGAAGAAGAAGAGGCGGTTGAAACCTGGGAACCCGAAGTTGGGGTTGAAGGCGAAGACACCGGTGGAGCGCTCGACGATAACGACGTCCGCGAAACCGATTCTGAGGGTGAAGCTGGCCTCAATGGCGAAGCTGGTGAAGCCGGTAAGGGTGAAGCTGGCAATGGCGAAGATGCGGAGGCTGAGCAAGCGCCGCCCGAGGTCATCGAAGATGTGGCTGCCGGACCGATTGAGGCCAATCAAACCTTAATCTTGGCTAATCCCACCTCTGACGAACGACAAGCAGTGATTTCAATTTCCGTCGCCACCGAGCCCGTGGTGGTGATCGAGCGTACTTTGAAACCCTCGACGGTCGAGCGGGTAAGCCTTGGTGAATACGGTGACGCCACGATCAGCGCGGCTCTGGTAGAGATCGACGGTGGTGGTGTGGCAGTGAGCCAAGCCCTGGAAGGACCACTTGGAAAAGAGTTAGGAGCTTGTGTTTCCACCACCTCAGATGTTTGGTATTTCGCCGACGGAATTACTACCCGTGATTCACGCTATGTGATGTCGCTATTCAACCCTTTCCCGGGTGACGCCGTGGTAGATTTTACGATTCGAACCCCCGACGGTGTGCGTGAACCGAAAGGTTTAACCGGCGTTATTGTGCCAGGCCACAGTGTGGTGGCCGTCGATGTTGGTGCCGAGGTCACCCGACGAGAACACCTTGCCACCATGGTGCGCGCCCGTTCGGGTCAAATCGTGGCCCAACGATGGCAAACCTTCAATGGTGCTTTAGGCCACCGTGGCATATTGATGCAGCGCGGTGTGGTCACCGCGCCGCTAGTGAACGCCTTTGCTCTAGGTCGAAAGGACGACAACTACCGCCAAGATCTGATGGTGTATAACCCCACCGAACAAACCGCTCAGGTAGATGTGTCCATTGTGGATACCCCCGAGACCGCGGGTGCCATCGATCCCTTTGAGCTAACCCTGGAACCCGGTACTTTTAGGGTTCTGAATTTGTCGGAAGAGCCGCGAATTCTAGACGCTATTGGCGCTGATTCAGCGGAATTTGCGGTGATTGTACGATCCGTAAACAACGTGGCGGTGTTAAGCGAACTAACCACTTTTGCCAATGATCCTGGCGGCGTGAGTTCCAGTTTGGGTAGCCCAGGGGTATCCAGCCAGCAGCTGGTGTTAAACCCGGGCTCGTTGAGTAGCCGCTCGAATCGCTTGCGGATCTTTAACCCTGGTAACGCCGAGATCGACTTCAGCATGGAGCTTGTTGAGGGCGGGTTATGGCGGTCATTACCCGAAGCCCAAATTTCCATTGCTCCAGGTACCCGAGCCACCGTAAACCTCGACGAACTGAATCTGGGTGCTGCAGTGTTTGTGCTAAATGGCAGCGGGGGTTTTGTGGCCGAGTTAGTAACCACGGTCACCAACGAGACCGACTTGTTGGTGCGAGCCCCCATTCTCACTGAAGCCGGTTTAGAAACCCTGCAGTGAACCAACCCCAAACGGCCTTGTCTGGCTCTCAGGTACACTTCCGAACCAATTATCGGGCACACTCTAGCTATGGAGCGTTTAATCCTAGCGGTGGTATTGGTTGGCGTGGCGGGCGTGATTGCGGCTTTGATTCAGCGCCGTGAGCCTGATGCGCCTACAGCTCCGCCCACCACTTATCGGGTTCCAACCCAAGTCGACCGGGCCGATTTCGTCCGTAGTGAAAGCCCGTGGCTGGTGGCAGTATTTACCTCAGCTACCTGCAATTCCTGTGTCGGAGCGATTGAAAAAGCAAGGGCTTTGGAATGTTCCGAGGTCGCAGTCCAGGAAATCGAGGTTGGTGCTCAACCTAAGCTGCATCAACGCTACGAGGTGGAAGGCGTTCCGCTAACCCTTCTAATTGACCACGAAGGCGTGGTAAATGCTTCTTTCGCCGGTGGCCCGATTGCTGAAGAGCTTTGGGCCACCTTGGGGAAGCTTCGAGAAGGCGAGTCGGGTGAAAGTTCCTGTTCAGGCGACTGTGCGGCCTGTGCCGGTTTCGGCGGCGTAAGCGAAACCGCGGCCAGCTTCGGCGGTGAAACCTCGAATGAAGCTTCACCGACCGATTAGCTATCGCGGGTCAATACCACAAACCGGTATCGGTTCCCCTATGAGTTACCTGGCTCTGTGGGCAATCTAGGGGCTGTCTAATACCGACGCGGCCCGTTCGCGTTCTTCTCGCTCTACCAGGTCACGAGTTTCAGCGGAATGGGTTTGCGTGAGATTTTCAAGTCGGCCAGCGCCAATTTCGACCAGACGAACAACTTCATCGCCGTCAATGGTTTCGTGTTCGAGCAAAGCTTCGGCCACGAGCTCTAAACCACGACGATTTTCGGTTAGCAGATTGGTGCAGCGGGCTTCTTGGCTGCGAAGAATGTTTTCTACTTCTTCGTCAATCACTCGTGCTGTTTCATCGCTGTAATCGCGACCGTGCATTAGGTCTTCACCCAGGAAAACCTCTTGTTGAGAACCCCAAGCCATGGGGCCCACCCGGTCGCTCATACCCCATTCTCGCACCATTTTGCGGGCCAGCTCGGTAGCACCAACTAGGTCGTTGTTCGCACCTGTTGAAGCCACACCGTAAATGATTTCCTCGGCTACCCGGCCGCCCATGCGTACCACCAACGAATCTTCGATGTAGTCCTGGCGATAAAGGTGACGCTCACCAACAGGTAGCTGGTGGGTTACACCTAAGGCCATACCCGAAGGAATGATGGTGACCTTGTGCACCGGATCGGCGTGAGGCAGGAGCGCCGCGCAAACAGCGTGGCCCGCCTCGTGGTAGGCGATGGCCTCTTTTTCTTCGTCTGAAAGTGCCAGAGTGTCGCGCTTTTGGCCCATGAGAATACGATCACGGGCCGCTTCAAAGTGTTTCTTGGAAATGGCATCGTCACCGGCGCGAACCGCTAACAACGCAGCCTCATTGACGAGGTTCGACAAATCGGCACCACTCATGCCCGGGGTGCCCCGAGCTACCACATCGAGGTCAACATCGGGTGCGACCCGCTTGTGGCGAATGTGCACGTCGAGAATTTCACGACGGTCGCTCAAGCTAGGCAATGGCACCACGATCTGGCGGTCAAAGCGACCGGGTCGCATCAGAGCCGGGTCGAGAATATCGGGCCGGTTAGTAGCGGCCATCATTACAATGCCTTCGGAGGGTTCAAAACCGTCCATCTCGTTCAGCATTTGGTTCAGCGTTTGTTCACGTTCGTCGTGACCCCCGCCTAAACCAGCGCCTCGTTTGCGTCCGATCGAGTCGATTTCGTCGATAAAGATAATGGCTTTGCCTAGCTTGCGAGCAGTTTCAAACAAGTCGCGAACGCGTGAAGCGCCAACGCCGACAAACATCTCCATGAAGTCAGAACCACTGACCGAAAGGAACGGTACGCCAGCCTCGCCAGCCACAGCGCGGGCGATGAGGGTTTTACCGGTTCCGGGAGGGCCAACCAACATGATTCCCTTGGGAATGCGGGCGCCGATCTCACCAAACTTCTGCGGGGTCTTCAAGAAATCAATGACTTCGGTGATTTCCTGTTTAACGCCGGGATAGCCAGCCACATCTTCGAAGGTGGTGCCAGGGCGTTCCGTGGAATAGGTTTTGGCCTTCGACCGACCAATAGACATTATGCCGCCCATCTGGCCTTGGGCCCGACGGCTCATCCACATGAAGAACAGCACTAAAAGCCCAATCGGCAACAAAACCGGAATGAGCGAAGCTAAAAGGTTCGGTTGAGGTGTCTTGAATGAAAGTTCGGTCTTCTCATCAAAGAGAGCGCGGTCGGCATCGGAGAGCGGTGTGGGCCCTGTAGTACGGAACTCGCTGCGGTCTTCATCGACATAGCTACCGGTTACGTGGCCATTGTTGTTGTTGTACTCAACGGTTTTCACTTCGCCAGCAGCAACGGCTTTGCGTAGCTCTTGAAACGAAATTTCTTCGCGGTTGTCGTTTCCAAAAGCCAAAGACCAGGCAAAAGCTAGAAGAATAAGAGCCCCAAGCGCGCCAAAAGCCCAGCGGGGCATGCGCGCTTCAGATTCGTTGGTACCGTTGTCAGATGATGGACCACTACGGCCGCTGCCTCCTTGACGGCGGGGTGGTGGTGGCGGTGGGGGCGCCTTGGGGGTTCGACTCATACCTACATGCTAGGAGGTTATGGCCGCGAACCTTGACCCCTATCCCCGAAGATTCTTATTTATAACTGTATTCTTAACTTCCATGCGACGTTCTTGTGCCCGTACGGCTTGTTCGAATCAGCCAACGGCAACATTGTCATATGACTATGCGAATCGAATGGTCTGGCTTGAGGTCTTGAGCGCCGAAGCACATCCCATGACACACGACCTTTGCACTTCGCACGCCGATCGGGTTTCGGTTCCGCTTGGTTGGCATCTAAGTGATCATCGTGGCTTAGGTAAGGTTGTGCCATTGCCCTTTGCTCAAGCGAGTTGAAGCACCCTGAGTATTAGCAGCTGGCTGCAGCCGCTCAACCAAGAAGAAGGCTCGGTCGATCCGCCAGCGGTTGGTTGGGGTGGCGCTCCGCATGCCAATTCAGCCGCCTATCGCTCGGGGCGTGCCACCTGGGGGCTAAGCGATGCCATCATTGGTTTCGTCATCGCCCAATTGGCGGCCATTGTCGGCGGAGCTTTGGTGCTGATAGCGGCTGGCTACACCGAGGGAGACGCCATTGATGTAGCTCCGCTTTCGGTGTTGTTCCTGCTGCAGATTCCTCTGTGGCTTGGTTATGGCGGGGTACCTTGGTGGGTTAGTCGCACCAAAGGATTTGGTCTCACTTACGATTTTGGATGGAAATTCACCAAACAAGATGTGTTCTATGGGTTGGGTTTAGGGCTAATCATCCAACTATTCGTAATTCCTGTCATCTATATACCCATCTTCTGGATTTTTGGGGAACACGACGTCTCGGAAGCAGCCCGCCAACTTACCGACCGAGCCACTACTCCGGTGGATGTAGCCACCTTGGTCCTGGTAGTGGCGATCGGCGCGCCATTTATTGAAGAGCTTTTCTTCCGCGGGCTGTTCTTACAGTCGGTGCGCAAACGGTTTGGCAATGCCATAGCCATAGTGGCTACTGCGGTCATATTTGGTGCGGTGCACCTTCAACTGCTGCAATTTCCGGCCTTGGCAGTTTTTGGGGCCATCGTGGCCTGGCTCACTATTAAATCTGAGCGTTTAGGCCCGGCTGTGTTCACCCACATGGGGTTCAACCTGGTCACTGTGGTGGCGTTGTTGATCAGTGCATCGTAATCAGTCGGCAAAACATGGCACGATGGTGAGCGCATGATGCCCACTCCGCCTGAAGTAGAAACCCGCCAATCGCGTCTTTCTCGAGCTGAGAGTGCGCTTCGCCGACGCCGAATTGAAGCGATCTTGACCACTATTATTTTGGTGGCCTGTGTGGGTTTTGTGTTCCTACAGCTTCAACCCCGGTTGATTCTCACCAACAACACCCCTGCCGGTGGAGACATGGCAGCGCATGTTTGGGCACCCGCGTACCTGCGCGATCATCTGCTGCCCCATTTCCGCCTCACTGGCTGGACCCCCGACTGGTATGCCGGTTTTCCGGCCTTACGCTTTTACATGGTTCCACCCATGTTGGCGATTGTGGTGCTCGACTGGATTTTCGCCTACGGGGTGGCCTTCAAGCTGGTAGCAATCTCGGGTTTGTTGGCTTTGCCACTTGCCGCCTACGCCTTTGGTCGCTTGGCCAACCTGAAGTTCCCAACCCCGGCGCTCCTAGCCGTATCCACCCTGCCCTACCTCTTTAGCCGGTCTTACAGCATTTACGGCGGAAACATTCCCTCCACCTTGGCGGGTGAGTTCGCTTTCTCGATCAGCTTGGCTTTGGCTGTGGTTTACCTGGGCTTGGTCATTAACGGCCTTAGAACCGGGAATTATCGGGCGTTGGCCGCCGTCACCGTGGGTTTATGTGCCCTCACCCACGTCATCCCGCTCATTTTTGCCATTGTTGGTACCTTTGTGGCCTTAGCGATTTGGCCGTCCAAGCGGGGCCTGAAGTGGCTCGCTACCACTACACCAGTTGGCGCCTTGTTGGCAGCTTGGTGGCTATTGCCGTTTTGGGGTCAGAGGGCGTTTCTAAACGACATGGGCTGGACCAAACTGGTACCACCGGCCACGGCGGGGACGGCGGAACAGATTGGCTTCTGGCTGACGGGAATGTTCCCGGTTGATGCCCGTTGGGCCGCTAACTTGGCCCTGGTTGGTTTGGTCGTGGCGCTCTTTAGGCGGGAACGAACTGGTTTCTATCTGGCGACGTTAATTGTGGTGGGCGGCCTGGGCTACGTGCTCGTGCCTCAAGGGCGACTCTGGAATGCCCGTTTGTTGCCTTTCATTCATCTGCTGACCTTTATGTTGGCGTTTTATACGGTCGGGCAGATTCTTCGCTGGATCGGTGAGAACCAAGAAACAGTGGCCCATGGTATACGCAAAGCGGGTGCCGGCGGTGCCGATTGGATTCGTGCGGGCGGTGCCATTGTGGCGCTACTAGCCACGCTAATTTTGGTGGCTCTACCGCTTAGGGTTCTGCCTTTCTTTGGCAAAACTAGCGACGACGGCACCTATTCTTGGCTGTTTCTAAGCACCCGTGATTCCAGCTATATTCCGGGTTGGGCCCGTTGGAATTTCACCGGCTACGAAGGCAAAGCCGAATGGGTGGAATACGACAACTTGGTGCAAACCATGGCCGGGGTGGGTGCTGAATACGGCTGTGGCCGAGCCATGTGGGAATACGATCGAGAAGCCCTCGACCGTTTTGGTAGCCCGATGGCGTTGATGCTGCTGCCGTTTTGGACTGACGGTTGTATTGGGTCAATGGAAGGTTTGTATTTCGAGTCTTCCACCACGACGCCGTTTCATTTCTTGAACCAATCGGCGTTATCAGCCAAACCTTCGCGGGCCCAACGCGACATGCCCTATGGCGATTTCGACATCAACCTTGGTATCGCGCAGCTGCAAAAGCTTGGGGTGAGCTATTACATGGCGCAGTCAGATGTCGCCATTGCAGCGGCTAATGGTCATCCCGACCTTCGTGAAATTGCACGGTCCAATAACTGGATCATCTACCAGGTCGCCCATTCTGAGCTGGTAGAACCACTTCAGTATCAGCCGGTGGTGCTAAGCGATGTTCACGATGCCAGCCACGAGTGGTTGCCGGTGGTGGCACCCTGGTTCCAAGATCGTGGCCGTTGGGACGTGCTGTTAGCGTCAAGCGGCCCGGAGAGCTGGCAGCGAGTGGCCGGGGTTGATGAGGCTGGGAATCCCCTCGATCACATTGACACCGAACTAGTGCCTTTGCCGGAAGTCGAAGTAACAAACATTGCTTCAGGCGACGACTGGCTTTCTTTCGATGTTTCCGAGCCCGGAGTGCCCGTTCTGGTTAAAACCTCGTATTTTCCCAATTGGGAAGCACGAGGCGCCGATGGACCTTGGCGGGTGTCGCCTAGCTTTATGGTGGTAACACCAACGAGCACCCATGTGGAGCTGCACTACGGCCGCTCGGGGGTAGAAACCGCCGGATGGGCCTTAACCATCGCGGGCCTGGTTGGTTTGGCAGTACTAGTACGTCGAGGTCCGATCGCCCCAGTTGATCGCACCGTGGCTTCACATTATGTGGCAGGTAATGCGGCCCTTGCGCCACGTCTAAGTGTGGTGGTTCCTGCCTATCGTGAAGCTACTCATATTGGTCAAACCATCGCTCGGCTGCGTCAAGAACTACCGCAATACACCCAAGATCAGGGCTCGCTTGAGATTGTGGTAGTTGATGACGGTTCCGGTGATGACACCGCAGAACAGGCGCGCTTAGCCGGGGCCGATCAGGTGATTTCTTTCGCAGCTAACCAGGGTAAAGGTGCTGCCGTGCGCGCTGGAATGGTGGCTGCAAAGGGCCAGGTAGTGGCTTTCACCGACGCCGACTTGGCGTATTCACCCACCCAGGTGGGGCTATTGGCCAGTGGGGTTGAAGCTGGCACCGCGGCGGTCGTGGTGGGGGATCGTCACGTCGAAGGGTCGGTAGCTGAGGTTGAAGCCGTGGCGCTACGGCGTTTCGGAAACAAGGTTGTTAATCGAATTGTGCGCTTGGTGGTTGGATTCCAGGGTGACACTCAGTGCGGTGTCAAAGCTTTTTCACATGAAGCAGCCCAAGCCATCTTTGGTCAGAGTCGAATCGACGGTTTTGGTTTCGACATTGAAGTCTTTGTACTGGCCCAGCGCTACGGATATTCGGTACAGGCCCATCCGGTTCGGGTAATCAATTCAACAAGTTCCACTGTGAAGGTGGTGCGTGACGGGCTTCAGCTGGTCTTTGACTTGCTGCGGGTGGCGTTTTGGCGTACCACCGGCGGCTATCCACTTCCGGGTGAGGTGCGGGCGCAACTTCAAGCCACCATGCCCCGCCCGACTAGCGTAGATTCCATGAGCGAGCTCGACACGATAGTAAAGGCCTACGACATTCGAGGCATCGTGCCCGATCAGCTAAACGCGGAGGTGGCTGAAGCTCTTGGTGTGGGGTTTGCCAAGTTCATATCTGAAAGCGAATTCGCCCGAGATCGAATAATTGTGGCCCGTGACATGCGACCTAGCGGACCCGAGCTGGTAGAGGCCTTCACCCAAGGTGTTCTCAGCCAAGGTCTAGATGTGGTCGATATTGGCCTTGCTTCCACTGACATGTTGTATTTCGCTTCGGGCTATCTAGACGCGCCGGGAGCAATGTTCACCGCTTCGCACAACCCTGCCGAATACAACGGAATCAAGCTCGCTCAAGCCGGGGCGCGCCCGGTGGGCGAATCGACGGGATTGGCCGATATTAAGGCTTATGTGCTTAATCCGCCGTCACCGGCCACCCGCCTCGGTCAGCTCACGAGTCAAGATTTGCTGAGCGAATTTGTGACGCATGTGCATTCTTTCGTCGATGTTTCAGCTCTGAAGCCGCTAAAGGTGGTAGCCGACACCGCAAATGGCATGGGAGGACTGGTAGTACCAGCCGCTTTTGCCGGTTTGCCGATAGATCTCGAGGTTATGTACCCAGAACTAGACGGTACTTTTCCCAACCATCCGGCCAATCCAATCGAAGTGGAAAACTTGGCCGATCTACGCCGGCGTGTCGTTGAAACTGGTGCTGATTTGGGTCTGGCCTTCGACGGTGACGCTGACCGGGTCTTTCTGGTCGATGAACATGGCGAGCCAATCTCTGGTTCCTTAACCACGGCTCTCATCGCCATTGGGGTCTTAGAGCGCGACCCCGGTGCCAAAATAATCTATAACCTCATTTGTTCGGCCGCGGTGCCCGAAGTGATTGCGGAACACGGCGGCCAGGCTATTCGCTCGCGGGTGGGCCACTCTTTCATTAAACAAGTGATGGCTGAAACGGGTGCCGCCTTTGGTGGTGAGCATTCGGCCCACTATTACTTCCGTGACAACTGGCGAGCCGACTCGGGCTTGATTGCCGCTTTTGTGGTGTTAGAGGCTCTCAGCAAATCGGGTGGAACATTGTCGCAGCTCATCGCGCCCCTCGACCGTTACGCCGCCTCGGGCGAAATCAACACTCAGGTTGCTAGCCCCCAGGCCGTTATTGAACATGTGGCGTCAGTTTATAGCCAGTGGCCCCAAGATCGTCTCGATGGACTTACCGTTACTGGCGATGGTTGGTGGTTCAATCTGCGCCCCTCTAACACTGAACCATTGTTGAGGTTGAACCTTGAGGCCCAGACACGCGCTGAATGTGATCGTATGGTGGCCGAGGTCAAGAGCCATTTCGCTGCGGTTTAGTACCGCTTCGCTAGGTAGGGTGTCACAGCTTCCTATTAGGCTTGGCCCAACTGTCTCATTTCATTGACTAATTGTCAGAAAGATTTATCTATGGCTTTAGATGCGCAGCTTCTGGAGATACTGGCCTGCCCTGAAGATAAAGGGCCGCTGCTTTATTTCGAAGATGAAAATGTGCTGTATAACCCTCGCTTGAAGCGGGCGTATTCCATTGTTGACGATATTCCGGTCATGCTGATTGACGAAGCAAAAACGATTGAGCAGGAAGAACATGATCGTCTTTTAGTTAAGGCCGAATCGCAGGGCATTAAGCCAACTTTTGAAGGTTGAGGGCCATGACAACCGGTTCTTTGAGCGGTATTGACACCATTGAGCTGCGCCAACACATCATGGAACGGCCCGAGCGTACACTGCGCATTTTGGATCACGTTGGTTCCATAGCAAACCTGCCAGCTGCACCTTCCATTTCAAACATCGTAATTTTGGGCAATGGTGAAGCGGCCATGGCGGGCGACATGATCGTGGCGGTGGCTGGGCCTTTTATGTCGGTGCCAATCATGGTGCATCGTGGCTACGAACTGCCCTCTTTCGTGGGGCCCGATAGTTTGGTTATCGCGCTTTCAGCTTCTGGCGAAACTGACGAAACAGTGGAAGCCACCGAAGCTGCATTTGAAGCCGGTGCCTTCGTATTCGCGGTAACCGGCAACGGTGGATACCTAGCCAACTTGGGTGAAACATGGCAGATACCCATGGTTATTTTGCCGGCTGATGTCCATCCCCGCATGGCCACCTCACCTTTAGCGGTAAGTGCATTGTTGGCTCTGGAAGAAATTGGTTTCTACCCGGGTGGGCGGGAATGGGTCCGTGAAGCAGCCACGGCCTTGGCTAAACGGCGCGACGAGATGAACCAAGAAACCAATATTGCCGCCACGGTCGCCAAAATTATTGGGCGAACTTTTCCGCTAATTTATGGAGCAGGCCCGGTGGGAACCACAGCCGCCTTGCGTTGGAAACATCAGTTCAATCTCAGCGCCAAAATTCCCGCCTTTAGTAATTCAATTCCTGATATGTGCCACAACGAGATTTCGGGTTGGGGCCAACACGGCGATGTAACCAGACAGGTGTTCACCCGCATCGATCTGCGCCACGACGGTGAACACCCCGCCGACCAAGAACGGTTCTTGCGAGTGGCCGAGATGACCGAGGAAGTTGTGGCCGACATCGCTACGGTCACCGCATATGGTGAAGGTACGCTCGCCCAATTGTTAGATCTGATGTTTGTGGGCGACCTTTGCGCCGTTACCTTGGCTTTGGCTGAAGGGGTTGACCCTGGGCCTATTCCAGCGGTTGAGGCCTGTCGCATCACCGTCTCATAATCCAACGTGTAACACTTCACGCGTCTCAAAGTTCCCACTAAATCCCATTTACGCCTCGGTGTCTGGTATCGCTTATCGCGTTACGGCCGCCGTTTATGTCACAGAAATCTATGGAGAGTCCATGTCGCAGCTAGAGCTGAAACCCGATGTTTCGGGTGATCTTCAATTCAAGGTGGCCGATTTGGCCTTGGCCGATTTCGGTCGCAAAGAAATTCGCTTGGCCGAGCATGAGATGCCCGGCTTGATGGCCTTACGAGCCGAATATGTTGACTCGGCACCGCTAGCTGGGGCCCGCATTGCCGGCTCGCTGCACATGACCATTCAAACCGCGGTCCTGATTGAAACCTTAGTTGCCCTCGGAGCTGAAGTTCGGTGGGCCTCGTGCAACATTTTTTCCACCCAAGACCACGCCGCGGCGGCGGTGGCCGTTGGGCCAACGGGCACTGTAGACAAGCCCGAAGGGGTACCAGTTTTTGCTTGGAAGGGCGAAACACTCGAAGAGTACTGGTGGTGCACCGAACAAATTCTGCGCTGGCCCGATGGTGCCGGACCAAACATGATTCTCGATGATGGTGGCGACGCCACCCTACTCGTGCACAAGGGCGTTGAGTTTGAAGCCGCCGGAGCAGTGCCAGGCCCCGAAACGGCCGACTCGGAAGAGTTCGAAGTAGTGCTCGCAACCTTAGGCCGTGTTTTTAGCGAAGATAACCAGCTCTGGACCCGCACTGCGGCTGGCATTACCGGTGTCACCGAAGAAACCACCACCGGGGTACATCGCCTCTATCAAATGCACGAGGCCGGCAACCTTTTGTTCCCAGCCATCAACGTTAATGACTCGGTTACCAAGTCGAAATTCGACAACTTGTACGGCTGTCGCCATTCATTGATTGACGGCATCAACCGGGCCACCGACGTGATGATTGGCGGTAAGACCGCCGTGGTTCTTGGTTATGGCGACGTGGGTAAAGGTTGCGCCCAAGCGTTGCGTGGTCAAGGGGCACGAGTAATCGTGACCGAGATCGACCCAATATGTGCGCTTCAGGCCGCCATGGAGGGCTACCAGGTGAGCCGTTTGGAAGACGTGGTCGAAACTGCTGACATCTTTATTTCGGCAACTGGCAATAAAGACATTGTGACCGCCGAGCACATGGGTCGTATGAAGCACCAAGCCATTGTTGGCAATATTGGTCACTTCGATAACGAGCTGGATATGGCTGGTTTGAACAAGCTGTCTGATGTCCAGCGCATCAACATCAAGCCTCAAGTTGATGAGTATGTTTTCCCCGATGGTCACTCAATCATTATTTTGGCTGAAGGGCGATTGCTAAACCTGGGTTGTGCAACTGGGCACCCCAGCTTCGTTATGTCAGCCAGCTTTAGTAACCAGGTCATTGCCCAGATCGAACTGTTCAACAATCCTGAAAACTATGAGCTGGGCGTTCATACCTTGGCTCGCCATTTAGATGAGAAAGTAGCTCGGTTGCACCTGGAATCCTTAGGTGTGCGTTTAACCGAACTGACCACCGACCAGTCAGAATATTTGGGTATTCCGAAGTCGGGTCCCTACAAGCCCGACCATTACAAGTATTAAAAACGTCATTGTGGTTCACCAGACCTAGTTGCGTTACGGCGTAAGTGCGCCGCGCAACTAGGTTGTTTCTTTCTAAGTTTGATTAAAAGCGTCATTTGGGGGGCGAAATGGATTCTTTCGAGAACAAGGTTGCGGTGATCACGGGTGCTGGTAGCGGTTTAGGCCGAGCCTTTGCCCGCCGTTTTGCTGCGGCGGGTATGCATTTGGTTTTGGCCGATGTCGAAGAACCGGCACTTGTGGCCGTAGTGGATGAATTGAGCGGCGGTGGCACCCAGGTACTGGGCGTTCCCACCGACGTTTCTGATGCCGACTCCATGGACCGACTGGGTGAGGCCGCCTTCGAGCGTTTCGAGCAGGTGAACGTGTTGTGTAACAACGCTGGGGTAAGTGGGCCTTCACTGCCGGTAGCCGAGCTTTCCATTGCAGATTGGCAATGGGTAATGGGGGTAAACTTGTGGGGAGTGATACACGGGCATCGCGTGTTTCAGTCGCACATAATGAGCCACGGTGATGGCCATATTGTGAACACGGCATCCATGGCGGCTCACACGGCTTTTGCTGGCCTAGCGCCTTATCACGTCACCAAGCACGCTGTTTGGTCTCTATCAGAATCAGTTTATAACGAGCTAGCCGCGGCCAACTCAAGCGTGGGTATTTCGGTGTTGTGCCCAGGTTTTGTGAATACCCGTATCGCCGAATCCGACCGTAATCGTCCGGAGCAAGCCGGGATGGCCGGATTGGCCGACCCTGAAGAAGCGGAACTGATTCGTTCTATGGTGCGTGAATTTTTCGACGCTCAACAAAGCCCCGAACCGGTGGCTGAAGCTGTTTTCCAAGCCATCGTGAATAAACAATTTTACGTCTATACCGATGACGTTTGGATGCACGCCATCAAAGAGCGTCACGAAGACGTGCAACTGGCCCGTAATCCTCGACCCAAAGGTTCTATGACCGAAGAAGCCATGCGCATCAACGGCTAAAGCACTTCGGTTTGTCGGCTGCTTGAGGGCGGCAGGCTGAGGCGTTCCAAGAAAAACTGGACGTTTGGGCCAATGGTAAGAGCGATAAGAATCGTGCCGATACCAACCGTACCGCCTAGGGCAATTCCAATGGCCAAGGCCGTTAGTTCGATCAAGGTTCTTACCATTCGAATCGACATGCCGCGTTTGGCCAGAGCGGTCATCAATCCGTCGCGTGGACCCGGCCCTAAGCCAGCACCGATGTAGAGCCCCGACCCTGGTCCGAACAAGAAAACGCCGACCACCAAGAACGCCAAGCGTACCGACATTTCTGTAGGTTCGGGCAGCACCATCAAGGTGATGTCGGCCACCACCCCAATCAAAATAACGTTGGCTACCGTCCCAATGCCGGGGCGTTCTCGAAAGGGTAGCCAGGCCATGAGCACCAAGAACCCAACGCCTATGTTTACCGTGCCAATTGGTAGACCAAGGTGATTAGACCCGCCCTGGTGGAGTACATCCCATGGCCCTAAGCCCATATTGGCCTGCACCATAAGGGCAATTCCCCAACCGCAAAACACCAAGCCCGCCAGCAGCTGGGCACCGCGGCGGATCCACAGTTCGTCAGGACCTATTGGTGTCGTAAAGGGTTTCGTGGGCTCCATGGACTCGCGAAACTCTAGCGTTGGTACTGGCGGGCGCGACTAAAGCGGAACTAACAAAATGTCACTGGCTGTATTCATACTTAGGTTATGAGTCGGCGGCGACAATGTTCTATTTGTGGTAGCGATCTTGGCAATCCATGCCTTGAGTGTCATGAACTGTTGCTAAGCGCCCCATTGTTACCCCACCAAGATTTTATTAACGAGGTGCCGCCGGTGTTGGTAGAGCTGCACGCAGCATTGATATATGAAGGGGTGGGCCGATTACTAGTGTCTCGTTTGAAGCATGAATCGGCTAGATCGAGTGTGTCGTGGCTGTCTGAAGCCATGGCGCAGCGTGCCTGGCACATCAAGACGCCCATCGATGTGGTGAGTTGGGCACCAACCTTGCGTTCGCATCGCCAGAAACGTGGGTTTGACCACAGTCGCTTGTTGGCCGTGGGCGTGGCGCGTCGTCTTGGCGTGGCGTGGCATCCGCTCCTGCGCCGGCATGGTTCAACCAGCCAAACCGGCCTTTCTGGTCGTGAGCGTCGCCAACTGGTCGAACAAGCACATCGAACGTTTTCACTTGCGGGTCGAGCTCGCGGGCTTAACGTTTTGCTCATTGACGATGTTGCTACCACCACCTCAACCCTCCAAGCTGCGGCGTCGGTGTTACAAAGCGGTGGGGCGTCCTCGGTAATTGGTTTGGTTGGGGCCATCACGCCCAAAGCTAAACAGTTATAAGGAAGGCGGTAGGGTCATGCTTGGGCCGCTCCGCCTATTAAGGTTTGGCCGCACTAGATACACTGGGAAGCCTGATGGGAATGTTCGACAAGATCCTTCGCGCTGGCGAAGGCAAAAAGATCCGGGCTCTTTCGAACCTGGTTCCAGAAATTAATGCGCTTGAAGCCGAAATAGAGAAGCTCGCTGATCACGATCTAACCGCTAAAACGGTTGAATTTCGGAATCGGCTCGACAATGGTGAGGCCTTAGACGACCTGCTAATCGAAGCTTTCGCGGTGACTCGCGAAGCCGCCAAGCGGGTCATTGGCCAACGCCATTACGACGTGCAGCTAATGGGCGGCGCAGCGTTGCATTTTGGTTGGGTGGCTGAAATGCGTACCGGTGAAGGCAAGACCTTGGTGTCAACCTTGCCCGCCTACCTAAACGGCCTGACCGGCAAAGGCGTTCACCTAGTCACGGTTAACGACTATTTGGCTAGCCGCGACGCCGAGTGGATGGGTCGTGTTCACCAATTCTTGGGTCTCAACGTTGGTCTCATCATTCCCGGCAACCACGATTCAGCCTTTAAGCAGCAACAATACGGCTGCGATATTACCTATGGCACCAATAACGAGCTTGGCTTCGACTACCTGCGCGACAACATGGCCATGTCGCTTGGTGCCAAAGTTCAGCGTGGTCACAATTTCGTAATTGTTGACGAGGTCGACTCGATTTTGATTGACGAGGCCCGTACTCCTCTTATTATCTCTGGCCGTTTGGCCGACGCTGCACAGGTGTATTACCAATTTGCGGCCGTCGTGCGGGGCTTAACTCGTGACGAAGACTACGAGGTCGACGAAGAAAAGCGCACCGTCTCGCCGCTGGAAGCTGGTATTGAACGAGTAGAAAACGCTCTTGGGGTGGAAAACCTTTACGACGAGGTTTCGAGCAACTTGGTGCACCACCTAAGCGCGGCACTTAAGGCCAAAGAGCTTTACCGCCGCGACAAGGACTACATCATCCAAGACGGCGAAGTGAAGATTGTCGATGAGTTCACAGGTCGGGTTTTGGAAGGGCGACGTTGGTCTGAGGGTTTGCACCAAGCGGTGGAAGCCAAAGAAAACGTGAAAATTAAAGAGGAAAATCAAACCCTCGCCACGATCACGCTGCAGAACTACTTCCGTCTCTACGACAAAATTGCTGGCATGACCGGTACGGCGGAAACAGAAGCTGCCGAGTTGATGAATACCTATGGCCTCCATGTGGTGCCCATCCCCACCAATAAGCCAATGGTGCGTCTCGACCAGGCCGATCTGATCTATAAAACCGAACAGGCCAAGTTTGATGCTCTGGTAGAAGACATCATCGAACGCAATGCGGCCGGTCAACCAGTGCTAGCTGGTACCGCCTCGGTAGCCACCTCGGAACGGTTATCGTCGCAGCTCAACAAACGCGGAATTAAACACGAGGTATTGAACGCCAAGCAGCACTTCCGTGAAGCTGACATCGTGGCCCAGGCCGGTCGTCCGGGCTCAATAACGGTGGCCACCAACATGGCTGGGCGAGGCGTTGACATTCTTTTGGGAGGTAACCCCGAAGGTTTGGCGTTGCGTGACGTCAAAGCTGAAGGTCTTGACCCCGAATCGGAAGAGGGTTTGGCTCGCATTGAAGAGCTGACCAAGAAATACAAGGTTGAAACTGACCGTGATGCCGAGCGGGTTCTGCAACTCGGCGGGCTTTATGTGTGTGGTACCGAGCGCCACGAAAGTCGACGTATCGACAACCAGTTGCGCGGTCGTGCCGGACGCCAAGGTGATCCCGGTGAAAGCCGTTTTTACCTTTCCTTAGAAGACGACTTGATGCGGCTCTTCGCTACTGGCGCCATGAACTGGGTTATGGGCAAAGCCCTGCCAGAAGATGTGCCCATCGAGGCGAAAATGGTTTCCAAGGCCATTGAACGGGCTCAAAGCACCGTTGAACAGCGCAACGCCGAAATTCGTAAGAACGTGCTCAAATACGATGAGGTCATGAACGAGCAGCGCAAGGTTATCTACCAGCGCCGCGACCAGATTTTGGAAGGGGCCGACCTACGAAACCAAGCACTCGAAGCTCTAGCCGAAGCGGTTGATGCCATAATCACCGGCTACTGCGTGGCCGACTATGCCGAAGAGTGGGATCTTGAGGGTCTGCTCACCGAAGTACAAACTTTTTGGCCCACCAAACTGGGTATCGACGACTTGAGCGGCGCAACCTCCACCGATGAGCTCTACGACGCACTGATGGGCGAAGGCACTGCTTATTACGAATCGCGTGAGGCCGAACTTGGTGCCGATCTGATGCGTCAGATTGAACGCCAGGTTATGTTGCAGATCATCGACCAGCGTTGGCGTGAGCATCTCCAAGAGATGGACTACCTCCAAGAAGGCATCAACCTGCGTGCTATGGGTCAACGTGACCCGCTCATGGAATGGCAGCGCGAAGGTTACGACATGTTCGGCACCATGATGAGCCTGATCGACCAAGATTTCGTGAAATACATCATGCACGTTGAGGTCGCTCGCCCCAAGCTCGAACCTCAAGCCATGCCAATGCGCGACGTGCAGTATTCTTCCCCCGACGATCAACCCGCACCTTCGGTGGCCGCAGTTGCCACCGGTGAAGAGGCAGCCTCGGGCGGTTCGGTGGCCACCGCAGTGCAAGAAGAGGCCGTTCAAGCCCCAATCGTGAAGAGCGACTGGGATAAGACACCTCGGAACGCGCCGTGCCCGTGCGGCAGCGGTAAGAAATTCAAGCTCTGTCACGGTCGGTAGCCAATGCGCGACATAAGCGACGATTTGAAAGCGCTCAAACGTCGCCTGGAGGAAGCAGCTGGCTTCTTAAAGGTCGACGACTTGCGTGACCGCCAGGTTCAGTTAGAAACCGAAGCTTCGCGACCTGACTTGTGGGACAACCCCGATAAGGCCCGCCAGACTACAGCTGAGCTGGCCGGTGTTCATGACGACTTAGAACTATATGACCAGCTCGCTTCGGCCATTGATGACGTGGCGGTGTTGTGGGAAATGGCTAAAGACGAGGGTGACGATTCGCTGGACCAAGAAATTGACCAGTCCCTGGTGGAGCTGGTGGAGCGTTTTGATTCCTTAGAGTTGCGTTCGTTGTTTTCCGGTGAGCACGACGAAGCTGATGCTTTGTGTGAAGTGCATTCGGGTGCCGGTGGAACCGAATCCCAAGATTGGGCCGAAATGCTATTGCGCATGTACTTGCGTTGGGCCGAAGAACAGGGTTTCACCGTCGAGCTGGATTCGGTTAACCCCGGGGGAGAAGCGGGCATCACCTCGGCGTCATTTATTGTGCGGGGCCGTTACGCCTATGGGCTCTTACAAGCCGAGCGGGGTGTACATCGGTTGGTACGAATTTCCCCGTTTGATTCCAATGCCCGGCGCCACACCAGCTTTGCTTCGATGGCGGTGATTCCCTTTCTGGACACCGATGTTGAAGTGAACATCGACGAAAAAGATTTGCGGATTGACACTTATCGTTCCAGCGGTGCCGGTGGTCAGCACGTGAACGTCACCGACTCGGCGGTGCGAATCACCCACCTGCCAACCGGGCTGGTGACTTCCTGTCAAAATGAGCGTAGCCAGCGTCAAAACAAAGAACGTGCCATGGCGGCCATGGCTGCGAAGCTGGCCGACTTGGAACGACAAAAGAAGGCTGACGCCATGGCCGCTATTGCCGGTGAGCAGCGTGAGGTCGCTTGGGGGAGCCAAATCCGTTCCTATGTGCTTCACCCATATCAGATGGTGAAAGACCTCCGTAGCGACTTCGAGGTTGGCAACCCCGATGCGGTTCTTGACGGTGAGGTCGGTCCGTTCATGGAGGCCTACTTGCGGTGGCGTCGCGGCCAGGAACTAGACGCGTGATACGTTCTCGATGTCGAGGGCGAGTAACCTGATTGAAACATTCGAACACTTGCTTAAGTTGTTTGTCCTAGGTCTTTCGCCTGGGCTGAACCGATCAACGACGTTGGGAGCGTCCACTACGTGATCAAACTGGAAAACGTCACCAAAACCTATAAGGGCGAGGTGGTGGCTTTGCGGAACGCTTCGGCGAACATCGAAAAAGGCGAGTTTGTATTCTTAGTGGGGGCATCTGGGTCGGGGAAATCTACCTTTATCCGGCTGCTCAACAAGTCTGAAGAACCCGAGAGCGGCAAAATCTGGGTTGCTGGTAAAGATATTGGCCAGCTTTCGGGCTGGAGGGTTCCGTACCTGCGACGCAACATCGGTGCCGTTTTTCAAGATTTCAAGCTGTTAAACAACAAAACGGTCGCCGAAAACGTGGGGTTTGCTCTTGAGGTTATTGGTCGACCCAAACATGTTGTGCGCACCCAGGTGCCAGCCATCCTGGAACTGGTGGGCTTGCAGAACAAAATGAATCGTTATCCGAACGAGCTTTCCGGTGGTGAGCAGCAGCGAGTTTCAATCGCCCGGGCTTTCGTGAACCGACCGCTTATCTTGTTGGCTGATGAACCAACTGGAAACCTCGACCCTTCCACCTCGGTGGGAATTATGCGTCTCTTAGATCGCATTAACCGCACCGGCACCACGGTGGTGATGGCTACCCATGACCGTGGCATTGTAGATACCATGCGTCGCCGAGTTATCGAGCTTGACCAGGGCGATATTGTCCGTGACCAATCCAGGGGCGTCTACGAGTAGTTATTGTGGCCAAAATTGATTATGTAGCCCGCGAGACCGGGCAAAACCTGCGTCGAAATTTAAGCCTTACCTTGGCCTCAATGGTGACCGTGGCGGTGTCGTTGTCACTGGTTGGTTCGGCATTGTTGCTTCGCCAAGGGGTAGAAAACGCAACCTCTCGTTGGCAAGGTGGCATCGAGTTCATCATTTTCATCGAAGCTGATGCTTCAGCCGAAGCAGGCCAAGCCATTCTCGACCGGCTTGAAGGCTCGCCAGCGGTGGAAAGCTTCACCTATGTGAACCAAGAAGCCGCCTATAAAGAGTTCGTGGAAATGTTTAAAACCACGCCTGAGCTGGTGGAAGCCGTAGAGCCTTCCGACTTGCCACCCTCTTATCGGGTGGTTCCCCTAGACCCCCATGCCGACGCTATTCGGGCCTTAGGTTCTCAGTTTGAGAAAGCGCCCGGGGTGCACAAAGTGGTGTTTGCTTTCGACACCGTCCAGAAAATCCAAAAACTATCGAGGGTGCTTTCGGTAGGTATTTTGGTGGTGGCCGTAGTGCTGCTCTTCGCCGCCGGTCTGTTAATTCTGAACACCATCCGCATGGGAATGTTCGCGCGACGGCGTGAGATCGAGGTTATGAAGTTGGTGGGTGCCACCAACTGGTTTATTCGTATTCCATTCATGCTCGAAGGTTTCGTACAGGGCATCGTGGGTGCCATTGCGGCTGTCGGTTCGGTTGTGGTTCTAAATAACTATTTTGCTCGGTTCTTATCGAACCATGATGACGTCTTTGGGGCGTTCGAGGGTTTCGCCATCAGCACTCAAGAGGTAGTGGGAACCAGTGTGTTCATCTTCCTAGTGGGCATGTTGGTAGGCGGCGTGGGCGCTGGCATCGCGGCCAGTCGTTACCTCGACGTTTAGACCAAATCGACCTGTCTGCTGGCTTCTAAAGCAGCGCCCGGGTGAGCGCGGTGGCCGCCGCCGCCACCACCAAAACCACGATAAATGGTGCCTTACGCCAGGCAGCCACAGCGCCTGCCGCCAGGCCCACGGCGCGGGCATCAAGTACCAGCGAATCATCGGTGGCGAAGGTTTGCACCATGATGAGCGCCCCTAAAACTGCGGGGGGCAACAAACGAATTGTGCTTAGCAGCTCGGGCGAAGGTGGTTTGGCGTCGAAAGCCAAAAGCCCCAGGGCTTTAAAAGCATAAGAGCCGGCCGCCAAAATCAAAATGGCGCCCCAGCTCATGGGTTGTCCTCATCGCTTGGGTGACCCTCATCTAGGGCCACTTCACCGCTTTGGTTTCGGGTCCAGTAGCGATAACCCAATCCGGCTAAGGCCCCCAGTGACGCCACCAAAATAGGTGCCCCGACTGGCAAGAGCGGCACAGCAGCTAAACCAATTACAGCGCCTGCCAAAGCCGCAACTCGACCTTCACTGGAGCGAACATGTGGTGCGGCCAAGACAATGAAACCGGCCGGAAAAGCTGCGTCTAAACCCCAAGTTTCGGGATCGCCCAATACCGTGCCGCCCATGGCCCCCAACAAGGTGCCCAGATTCCAAAATACGAACACCGATAGCCCAGCGGCCCAAAAAGCTGCCCGTGACGCTTTCGGGTCGTCTTGTCCGAGAGCTAAAGCGGTTGACTCATCAATGATGAACTGTGCGGCGAAAAGCCGTTTAGCCACACCACCACTTAGGCGGCCGTGAAGCGCCAAACCGTAAATACCGTTTCGCGATGCCAATAGCAGTGCTGAAGCCACCGCCGAGACTGGTGATCCTCCAGCGCCGATGACACCCACGACCGCAAATTGTGAGGCCCCGGTGAAGACCAATAGCGACATGGCTGAGGCCTGAGCAACATTAAGTCCGGCAGCTACCGCCAGCACACCAAAAGTAATGCCGAATAGGCCGACAGCGGCCCCCAGAATTACGCCATCGCGCACATATGACGGGATTTTTGTGGGCCTAGCCATGGTCGATGCGCAAAAACTCCAACGGTGGGTTGCCAGATAGGCAAGAATGGCACAGTAGTGGTTGTCTAGCAGAACGGTGTGACAAGTGAACTACGAACAGATCGAATACGAAGTGTCGGATTCGATACTGACGATTACCCTGAACCGCCCTGATGCGCTGAACGCTTTTACTCATCAGATGATGTACGAACTACTTGATGCCTTCGACCGTTCGGACGCTGACGATGAAGTGCGGGTGGTCATCGTGACCGGCAAAGGTCGTGCATTTTGTGCTGGTGCCGACCTCGCTGGTGGTGCCGATACCTTTGATGCGCAGAAACGATTACGTACCGCTGATAGCTCTGGCCAAGACGAAACCGAAGACGCTTCGTTACCTAAGGTAGTTCGCGACGGTGGCGGCCGTGTTTCGCTGCGTATTTACGAATCGTTGAAACCGGTGATCGCTGCGATAAATGGCCCGGCGGTTGGCGTCGGTTCCACCATGACCTTGCCCATGGATATTCGGATGGCGTCACAAAGCGCCCGAATGGGTTTCGTCTTTGCACGTCGCGGTATCACGATGGAAGCGGCCTCGAGTTGGTTCTTACCCCGCTTGGTGGGCATGAGCCAGGCTGCCGAATGGGTGCATACCGGACGAGTGTTTTCGGCGGATGAGGCTTTAGCGGGTGGATTAGTCCGTTCTGTTCATCCGGATGATGAGCTAATCGACGCCGCCACCGCCTTAGCGCGGGAAATCGCCGACAATACTTCGGCGGTGTCAGCCGCTCTGAATCGGCAAATGTTGTGGCGGATGGTGGGCGCGGATCATCCGATGGAGGCCCATAAGGTTGATTCTCGAGCGATTTACGCCATGGGCTCTTCGGCCGATGTTCGCGAGGGCGTTGTTTCCTTCCTCGAGAAGCGAGCCCCGAAATTTTCCATGCGACCCAGCCAAGATATGCCCGATTTTTTCCCCTGGTGGGATGAACGACCTTTTGAGTAGGTAGTCCGCACCTTCAACTTTGCTGGTAATTTTTCATATTATTCGCCTCACTCACATTAAATGACAGGGAAAGCCTTATGAAGCAGTTGGTAGTTGGTTTTGCAGACATTGACACCGCCAAAGTCGCGGTTAAAGAAGCCGCTAATTTGGCTAAAGCTCTCGGTGCTTCGCTCCATGTTGTTACGGCTTTGGAATCAGACGATACCGAGGTGGTGCGGGTCGGTAGTGACGAGTGGCAGCTAAGCGATAGCGACGCCGCCATTTCCGTTATTCGCGACTATATGAGCAGCCTGAAGGTGGGCGTTGACTACACAATTGGGGTGCTGCGGGGTGCCCCGGCCGATGTGTTACTGGCAGAAGCGGAACGTTTAAATGCCGATCTGATTGTGGTTGGAAACGTGCGTATGCAGGGCATCGGACGAGTTTTGGGCAGTGTGGGCAGCGGAGTTGTACACCATGCTCCATGCAGCGTATTGATAGTAAAGACCAGCTAGCAGGGGTTTTTACTAGACTCACTAGAAATATAGTTTTAGAGTGGAGAGCGCAGCACAATTTCGCAGCTATTGAGAATTGTGCGTGTGGCGGCGCTGCGTTGGCAGCGTTTTGCCTATTTCCCTTTCTATTTACCTGGAGAATGAAATGGCTTTGATCCCGGCTGAAACTCTGATTACTGATACCCCTGAAGAAGGTCGTGCGCTGGCGCTTATGATTGCGCGCAAAACCATTGCTGCTATCCAAGGCGACGCCGATGTGCGGGCCGGTCTGCGCCCAATGTACGCCAATAACCCTGATTCATTAACCGCGGCGGGTCATGTGGTGGCCATCGAGTTCGCAACTATTGCCGCTGCTAACAACTACTGGCGCTAAATGTCATAGCCTTGGGGCACAATCTCAACATAAGCCCGATGCAAGGTTGGTGGTGTAGTTGAGGCAGTCCGAAGCTAAACACAGTGATCCATCCCATACAACCCCGCGGCGAGGTGCAACACTTTCGCCTCGATTGTTTGGGATGGCAACTTTTGAACCCGAGGGTTCTGGAACCGCGGGGATGGCGTTAGACGCACCGTACGCCGTGCTTGATGTGGAGACCACCGGTTTCAAAAGTTATGAAGATCGTGTGGTGGAAGTAGCGGTGGTTCAAATCACCAAACACGGTGAAATCAGTGGCGAGTGGTCGAGCATCGTACATGCTGATGGTGCCGATGGGGCATCAAATATTCATCACCTGCCGCCAAGCGCCCGCGCCCATGCCCCCGGCTTTGGCGATATCGCAGACGAACTTTTAAGCCAACTTTCAGGTCGTGTGGTTGTAGCGCATAACGCCAGCTTCGACGAGGGTTTTCTGGCGGCCGAACTTAAACGTGCCGGTAAGGCAGTACCTACCTTGCCCGCGTTGTGTTCATTGAACTTGGCCAGGCGGGCTTTACCAAAACTCGGTCGTCATAAGCTGCCTGATTGCACGGCGGCCCATGGTATTGAGGTGACCGATGCCCACACCGCACTTGGTGACACCCGCGCCTTGGCACAAATTCTGATACCAATGTTGGCTCGAGTAAGCGCACCAAGGTATCCAGTGGCCCCGGTGAAATTTGACGCGGTGGCAGTGTCCCAAGCCCAATCACGTTAAGCCACTCACTTTGGTGCCGGTGTGTTGGGGTGCGCGTTCCGTGGTGTTGTCTGGCTGGCACGATCGGCACGGCCAATGCTGTTGGTGAGACTAGCGTAGAGCCAGGTTGCCAATCTAGGAGGCATAATGGCGGTTACAACCAAGGCTGAAGGCCGTACGTTAGTGGTTACTATTGATCGGCCCGAAAGTCGCAACGCTATCGACGGCGCGACCGCGACGGCGTTGTATGAAACATTCTTAAGCTTCGACACTGACGATAATTTCGACTCGGCGATCTTAAGTGGCGCCAACAGCACGTTTTGTTCCGGCGCCGACCTCAAAGCCGCTGGCAGTGGGGCGGGCAACCGTGTACACGACGACGTGTCTAAGCCGGGCCCGTTGGGCTGCACCCGCATGTTGTTGTCGAAGCCCGTGGTGGCCGCGGTTGAAGGCTATGCCGTGGCGGGTGGCTTAGAGCTAGCACTTTGGTGCGATTTACGAGTGGCTGCTACCAACACCACATTTGGCGTTTATTGTCGTCGTTGGGGTGTGCCTTTAATCGACGGCGGCACTATTCGGCTCCCCCGACTGATCGGCCAAAGCCGTGCTATGGACATGATTCTTACCGGGCGTGGGGTGGTTGGCAGTGAAGCTTATGACTGGGGGCTGGCTAATCGTTTAGTGGAACCCGGTGAAACGCTTTCCGCGGCCATTGAGCTGGCTCAATCGTTGAGCGCGTTCCCCCAAAACTGCTTACGAAGTGACCGTTTGAGTGTACATGAACAGTGGGGGATGGATATTACCGCGGCCTTGGCTAATGAAACCCGCCACGGCCTGGCCACCATTGCTACTGGTGAAACCCAGGCCGGGGCCCAACGTTTTGCTGGTGGAGCTGGCCGCCATGGCGAAGGCGTATAGCGCCGAAGAGTTGTTAGTGACTTAAGGCCATTCGTGCCAAGCAAATTTTCAAAATTCTCGAAAGCTGTCAACAATTAGATAATTACTCGGGGTTGTATAGGGAGGAAGATTGGCTGTCGTTGCGCAGAGCACCCAAAACACCTATGAGCGCATACGCCAAGCCATCGTTGAAGGCGAACTTTCTCCTGGACAGCGTCTGGTAGAGCAGCGTCTGGTCGAACAGTTTGAGGCTGCTTCTAGAACACCAGTGCGTGAAGCGTTGCGCCGGCTGGAGGCCGAAGGTTTGATTGAGGCCGAACCTAACAAAGGGGCCCGTGTTCGTTCTTTGTCGATGGCCGAGATAGACGATCTCTACGAGCTGCGCGCTCGCCTTGAAGGCTATGCGGCCGCCCTGGCGGCAGCTCGTGCAAGCGAAGAACAAATCGCCGAGCTGGATCGCTCGATTGAGCTTTTTGCTGAAGCTATAAATTCAGAGTTAGACCTGAGCGCCATCCGAAAGCTGAACACCGCGAACCAAACCTTCCACTACACGATTGTGGAAGCAGCCAATCATGCCCGTTTGGGTCAATTGTTGTCGCGTGCGGTTGATGTGCCGTTGGTGTTTAAGGCCTTCCAACGCTTCTCACCCGAACAGGTGGAACGCTCTTTCCTGTTTCACCAACTAATTCGAGACGCCGTAGCTGCTGGTGAAGCGGCGCGGGCTGAACGTCTAACCCAAGAGCATATTTTGCAAGGTCGTGATGTGTTACTTGGCTATTTAGACGGTGACCTAGAGAGCACCCTCAAAAATGGCACGGATGGCGGCACTAACACCGAAGCGTAAGCACCGCCATCCTTTCACTAGTACCGCTGCCAAGAAGTTTACGTCTCGGCGGTAGCGGTAGCGGTGGCGAGGGTTAGTCCTCTAACCAAACCTGATGGAAGCGAACGGTAGCGTCGGGGGTGCCTTCACCTGTGGAACCGCTTGGAAGCTGCCAATCGGCCACCCCGTTAATGGAATCTTTGTGGCCCACAACCGCTGGGGTAACAAAGAACCAAATTAAAGGCACGTCTTCGGCGGCTATGGTTTGGATCTTTTCGACCGCTGCGTAACGTGTGGCGAAGTCGGTGGTTTTCTGCAGGATTTCAAGCTGCTCATCAATTTCGGGGTTGGTGTAGTTAGTGATGTTGCTTGGGCTAGTGGCAACCGGGCCAAAGAAACGACGGAACACACTCAGTGGATCATCGGCACCGCCACCTTGTTCCGAGCAGTTGATTTGGAAGCTACCCTTGAAAGATGGATCGGTGTCGGCCGAACCCACCAAGCGTTCGGTCATGGCGGCCAGTTCCACACTCTGAATTTCAAGCTCTACACCAAGTTCGCCCCACACCGCTTGTTGAACCTGAGCCAAGTCCATGAGAGCCGGTACCGCGACACAGGAATAGGCCAAAGTGACCTTATCACCAGGAGTTTTTTCATCGGATCGGGCTGGATCGTTGATGTAGGCGTCCATCAGTTCTTTGGCTGCGTCCATATCGACACCGTCGAAGGTGGGGCTGGCTTTGGCAGCTTCAAGTGAATACCAGGGGCTATCAGATGAGTAGAAGCCGGTCAGTGTCTCGGCGGTTTCCCAGGCACCCATAATTTTTATGGCCACATCTCCGTCGGTAGAAAGAGCCAAGGCAGTGCGTCACCATTTGGTGCTTTGAACCAGTAGTTGTCGTTGCGGGCAACCACCGTGCGGTCGTCGCGTTTCCATTCCTTCATAACAAAGTGCTGCTGCTATCTCCACTTCCGAGAGTGGTGGAGGTGTTGGCGGTGTTCTCAGAATCACTACTACAAGCGCCCGCAATTAGTGATACTGCAAGCAGAGCTAGCAGCAATCGAATGATTAATTTGCGTTTGTGCATCTTGATTTGGTTCCCCTCTGTCGGGTTCAGGCATTGCTGAACTAGCCCTATTGGCATCAGGGCTGTGAATTACTGCTGATTTGGTGGTAGGTGTTTCTAGTTTTGGGCTTTGGTTGTTTCGCTGGTGAGCACGTTGATGAGGCCGCCCAACATGGCCGTGTTTTTTAAGAAGTGGTGACGATCAAGGACGTTGTGTGGAAATTCTTTTTTCCAAAACTGATGACCGATCAGGGTGGTGGGAACAATGGTGGCCGCCAGTAATAGCGCCGACTTTTTTCGAGCTATGCCGGTGGCTAGCCCGGCACCGCCAACAAGCATGGCAACGGCGTTGGCCTGCACTAAAAGCTCGGTATTTGGTAGTTCGACGGCACCTTTAACCATGCCCACCCTGGGCCCAGGGTTCTTTAATGCTTCATAGCCACCCCACACGAACATGGAGGAAAGCGCAATGTCACCCAAGCGTTGAAATAGTTTGTTCTTAGTCATTTCTAGGGCTTGCTTTCATTGGGGTTCGAAGACATGAGAGGCTTGATTTGGGGGCTTGTGGCAGTGTGGGTTAGCGGGCTGGGGAAATTTCCAGCTCGGGCAACACCACCGCCGATGCTGCGACCCAGTTCTTGGCCAAACCAGGGAACAATTTCTAATAATTGGTTTAGGTTTACTCCGGTGTCGTAGCCCATGCGGCCCAAGGTGTAGGCCACATCTTCGGTGGCTACGTTCCCAGTGGCAGCCGGTGCAAAGGGACATCCGCCCACGCCACCGATTGAAGTGTCGAGGGCCACGGCACCGGCTTGTAGGGCGGCCACCGAATTGGCTACACCAGTGTTGCGGGTGTCGTGGAGATGACAGCGCACCGCGGTATTAGTGAGTTCACGTACCTGGCCCACCATCTCGCTCACCTGTGAGGGCACGCCAACCCCAATAGTGTCGGCCAACGAAATTTCTATGGGGTTAGCTTCTGCAACCTGTTTCACCAGCTCAAGCACACTGTTGAGGGCTACTTCGCCTTCAAAAGGACATCCAAAAGCTGCTGATATGGTGACCCCAGCACGGATGCCCGCACTGTGAGCACGATTAGCCAATCTTAACCAATCAGCTACCGCTTCGGCTCGGCTCATTCCTTGATTTCGTTGGCTGAAGGCTTCGGTTGCTAGCACCACCATGTTTATCTCTGGGGCACCGATGGCAAGGGCACGATCTAGGCCTCGCTCGTTTAGAACCAAGGTGGTCATTCGCAGGTTTGGTAAGTGGCGTACCGCCTCGATCACCGCTTCGGCATCCGCCATTTGCGGTACGTGTTGAGGGTGGGCGAAGCTTGCCACCTCTATCCGTTGCAGGCCTGCTTGAGCGGCTTTTGTTATCAGCTCAACCTTGGTGTGCGTAGACAGCACCGCTTCTAGTTGAAGGCCATCACGGGGGGAAACTTCAACAAGTTCAACTTGGGGTGAAGCTGGTGAACTGGGTGACGCAGCGGTTGTCATGTGTACCTGCGGATGCACTGGTTAGAAACGGCCATTTCGGTAGTCAAATGCTTATTCCTGAAGGGAAATATCGGCACCCACGTCGCGGGCCAGGCTGTCGGCAGGGCCAGGAACCTCCACGATGGGCTCATCACGGTCGTCGAATTCCAGCTTGAGTGCACGAGACATTACGGCGTGCATTTCGTACAACGCCGTGATGTAGGTGAGCTCGAGAATTTCCTCATCGCTAAGGTGTTTTTGTAGTTCAGCAAAAAGTTCGTCGGCCACCCGTCCGCCGTCGTAAACCAAGGCGTCGGTGTAGGCCAACACGGCTCGCTCCACCTGGTTGAAACAGGTGGCTACCTGCCAATGGGGCACCGCTTCAATGCGCTCTTCGCTTACGCCCAAGGCGCGCAACGATTTGCAGTGCTGTGAATAGACGAATTGGCTGCCGCGGGTCCATCCGGCACGGGTTTGTCCTAGTTCGCGAAGTACTGGGTCGAGTAGGCGAGCTGGGTCGCGGTAGAGGCCAAAACCCTGGACCGCGTGCTTCATCACGTCGGGAACTAGCGCGAACACCGTCCACCAATCGCCTGGAGTTCCGGTGGCGGTACCGGGTTCGGCAACTGGGTCGCGGCCTTCGAACAGCCGCTCATACATGAGGGCCGAAATGTCGTCTTTAACTTCGGCTTTTGGCACTTGGCGCAAACGGGGCATGAGCAGTCTTCCTAGACGGCCGCTGGTGCGGTAGCGGGCTTGGCGGTGGCTGGTTCATGACGTACGTCATCGGAGGTAAGCTCACGAGTCCAAGCGGCGAACTCCAGCAAGATCCCGTCGGGGTCGAAGAAGTAAACCGATTGGATGAAGACCCCTGGGTGCATTTCTAGGGTGACGCCAATTTCCGAGTCGTCGTGGTTCATGACCACCGTGTGCTCCACGCCGTGTTCGTCGAGCCGTTTGGCGTACTCTTCGATCTTTTCGGGTGAGACATCAAAGGCCACGTGGTTCATTGACCCAATTGCCGATTCCAATGGACCCGCGCCGGGCAAGAATCCGGCTGAGGCCACCCCGGGGGCGGCTTCTGGTGCTTCTGGGAACCAGAAGAAAGCCACCGCGTCGCCACCACCGCAGTCGAAGAAGAAATGTTGTCCACCACCGGGTATCTGAATCGTCTTGATCAGAGGCATGCCAAGAACCTTGGTGTAAAAATCTACGGTTTTGGCCATATCGCGGCATACGAGCGCCAGGTGGTTGATGCCCCCGTATTCAAGCTTCTCATCTGACATTTTATTGCCCTCCCAAGGATTGGTTACTGGTGAATCCGGTTGTTGGTGCTACTTCAAGTTGTTGCTGCTATTGCTGGTTATTCGTGGCCACAATCCCTTGATTTATTAGATCGTGGAGTTCCCGAGAACTAAGTTTGGCTAACCCTACAAGCACGTCGTGGGTGTGGGCACCAAGGGCGGGGCCCGAGTGTTCAACCTGGCCGGGAGTGCGTGAAAACTTGGGCACAATGCCAGCTGCTGGCACCTGAATCCCCGTGGAGTTGGTGAGGCGGAGAACCATTTCGCGCGCTGCGTATTGAGGGTCGGCCAACATATCGGGTGCGGTGAAACTACGGCCCACTGGGACGCTGTGTTCATTTAGCTTGGCTAGAACCTCTTCGGCAGGCATGGATGAGGTCCAGGTGGAGATAATTTCATCAAGCACAACCGAGTTTTCACCCCGGTTCTCATGTTCGCCAAAGCGCGGATCCCTAGCTAGTTCGGGTTGGCCCATAGCTTCGGTAAGACGGGTGAAAATAGCATCGGCGTTAGCGGCGATCACTAAATCGGCACCATCGGCGGTGGGGTAAACGTTGGAAGGGGCTACTCCGGGTAAAACGGAGCCAGTTCGAGTGCGAGTGATGCCGGCGAGTTCATAGTCGGCCATGGTGGTTTCCATTAATGCCGCCACGGCTTCGTAGATGGCGACGTCAACTTCTTGGCCTTTGCCGCTGCGGTCGCGTTCAGCCACTGCGGCCAGAGTGCCAATTACAGCAAAAAGCGCGGCTAATGAGTCACCCAAGCTGATGCCGGTTCGAGCGGCGGGGCGGTCGGGGCTGCCAGTGGTGTGGCGAATTCCACCCATAGCTTCGCCGATACTGCCGAACCCGGCCTGGGAGGCCATGGGACCGGTTTGGCCGAAGCCTGAAACGTGCGTGATTATAAGGCCAGGGTTACTAGCCGAAAGTTCTTGGTAGGACAGACCCCATTTTTCTAAGGTGCCAGGGCGGAAGTTTTCGAGAATTACGTCAACCTCATTGGCCAGACGGCGAATGAGCTCTCGTCCTTCTTCCCGACGAAGATCGATAGCCACCGAGCGCTTGTTGCGCGCAATGCTGGGCCACCACAGGCTTTCGCCGTTTTGCACGACGCCCCATTTGCGCATCGGATCACCGACTTTCGGAGGCTCAACCTTGATGATCTCGGCACCGAGGTCGCCTAGTAGCTGGCCCGCAAAGGGGCCAGCGATGAAGCTACCCAGCTCGAGGATGCGCAGATGGGACAAGGGGGGAACTTGCGGTGAAGCCTCCATTGTTCAGATTGTACACAATTAAGGGTATTGCACAAGGTCTAAACCGTGAAACGAGGGAAAACTCCGCTCAATCGTATGCAATCGATACTATTGGGATAACGAGTATCCCCAGGCGTATAAGTTAGCCCCAGCATTAACCAGTGGCTCAATGGTCGGGATTTCCAATGTCATAGTTACTGCCTCAGAGATGTGGCCTGCTGCGCCTGCCCCGAGACCTAGATCTCCCGTTGCAGTTACATTACCGTTCAAATTATTCACGCTTACGGTTGCTCCACCCGAAGTTCCAGCACCGGCCATACCACCAGTCACCGTTGATGAGCTGATTCCGGTCTTGAAGTCACCGGTTGATACCCCGGCATAACCGTGGACCGATCCCGCGACCAAAGTACCGGCGGACTTGCCCCAACGAGCGGAAAGCTGAATACCCGATTTTGATCCACTTGAAATGATTCCAATCGACGCGCCGACGCTGCCATAAGATGCTTTGGCACCGGCTCGAGCGCCGGTTACGAAGTTAATTTGCGTGTTTGGTTCTGCTGGGCCGCTACCACTCGGGTCGGCATAATTGATGGGGTCGCCGTAGGCAAATTGGTAGAGGTTGGTTTGACCGCCGTTAAAGAGAATGGGGTCAATGGTGGTGAATCGGCCTAGTGCGGGGTCGTAGTCGCGAGCCCCGAAGCGAACCAGGCCGCTTGATTGGTCGACCAGACCGCCTTGGAAGCCAAACGGGATAGCGGCGAAACCCGAAGCAATGTCGTTGCCAACATCGGCATTGGTAATCGCACCCCACTCGTCGTAGTTGAGGCGTTGTTTGATGGTGCCATCTGGTGCCACAACTAGTCGAGGGCTGCCTCTCCAGTCACTAACTATCAACAGGTTCTCATTTTTGTGTACTAGATAGTCAGCCGTAGAGCCCGACGCCCCATAAACAAAGCGTGACACCAAACTTTCGTCGTTGTTGTATTCGGCAACAATCCGGCCGAATTGGTCGTACAGCCATACCGTTTCGAGGTTTCCACCAACCTGACGCCCCACCCGACGGTCGAACCCGTCGTGTAGATAGCTGGTGGCTGGTTCCGTACCCACCCGCACCTCACGCAGCAACCCGGCAGCATCGTATTCAACCTGGGTCTCACTGCCAGAGCTCGGGCTCATGGTTACAAGGTCGCCAGCATCGTTGAAGGTGTAGGTAACCTCGCCTCGCTCGAGGATACGATCTCGCGCGTCGTAAGAGGCGCTGGTGCTAGCTCCTGCGGTGCAATCGGCTTCACCATTGCTGTCTTGCTCGGGCGATGTACATATGAGGTTGCCGTTTTCGTCGTAGGCGAAGTAACGGTTGGTGTCATCTTCGCTAACCCGGCTCAGCCGGCCTCCATCGTCGTATTCGTACGTCCATATTGTTGCTGGCTCATTACCCAGTGTTTCGGTGCGCTTGGTGACCCTATCCGCAAGGTCACGTTCAAGTTCTTCCTTGAACACAGGCATCTCATTGTGTTTAGCTACCGTCTCGCTCAGGTTGCCAAAACCGTCGTAAACGTGCTCGACGGTTAGATCGCCCAAAGTCCGTTTGCTTACTCGACCTGCAAGGTCGTAGGTGAACTCCATAGCACCAGCTTCGGCCAGCAAACCGGTGGTGTAAGAGAAGCTAATCTCGTCTGTTCCTAAGGTTTCTTGGTTAATGCGACCGTGAGAATCAAAGGCATAGGCAACGTTTCCAAAGTTCTGGCTGTCTATCGTCAAGGCCGAGTCATTGAGGCGGAAACCGTCGTAATCAAAGGTGGTAGTAACCTCATCGTCGCTATGAACCGAGCCCACCCGACCTTGGTTGTCGTAGGTCAAAGTGCTATCCAAAACGCTGTCGCCCGAGCGGCCGCTGTAACGGCGGGCAGCATCATGGGTGAAGGAAGTAGCACCCTCGCCTGGACGTTGCACCCCAGTAAGTAGCCCGTTGGTAAACGACCGATTGGTGGTTCCGCCTGTGTCTGCAATCTCAGGGAACCGGTATTGGGAAAGCTGGTCTTCCAGGTTGAATGCAAAGCTGTGTGCGTCGTTCCCCGGGGTTGTAAGTGACTCCATACGACCAGCATCATCAAACGCAATAGCCGTCTCTGTGCCATCGGGATTTTGAACGCCGGTTATCCGGCCAATTGCATCGGTAGCAAAAGTTGTTTTGTCCCCCAGCGGATCGGTGATTGAAACCAGATGCCCGGTGGTGTCATGCCACTCGTATTTCCAAACTCGCTCTGTAGCGCCGTTGGCGGTTTCCGTAACCGTGGTTACGCGGCCCTGGGTGTCGTATTCCAGGCTGGTGGTGGGCATATCGGTGCCACTTGTTGAAAGAACACGACCAAAGTTGTCATAAACCGTGGTAAGTGTGGCCTCGTTGGGCAGTGTTACTACCTGGGTCTTGTTACCAACAGTAAAGGTACTGGTGGTTTCCTCACCGTTTCTAGCGGTGGTTTCGGAGAAGCTCACCAACTCGTCGTTGTCGAAATCGGCGGTACGACTCACGGTGGTTAACACCGGATTTTCCTCACCGGGCGTTGTTAGCGAAGATTCGGCCGCAAACGCGGCGATCGTGCCAAACCCAGGTCGAGGGTCAACACCTGGGGTTCTCACTTCAACGGTTCCATTCGGCATGGTTGTTTTAACCGAACCGTCGAATTGAGTTTCACTCACAACGGTGAGGTTGGCTTCGTTAGTAAAGGTGCGCTTCATACCTCCGCCTGGCAATGCTTCAACCGTTGCAACCTGGGTGGTTGTTGGGTCGCTAGCTCGGGTGGCGGTGTAGGTGCTCTTCTTACCGTTTGTGGTTTGGCTATAGGTGATCGTGCCACTTTCTGGCCGAGTAGCCGAGGTGAGCCAACCCCGATCGTCATATCCAAATTCGTAGATTGTGTCTGGAACAGCTCCAGTAACCTTGGTTAGCTGTCCACCCTCGTTAGTTTCGAAAGTAATCGTGGCGGCAGTTGGGTCTTCAACGGATGCTAACCAACCCGCGTCATCAACTACCAGCTCGGTACGATGCCCGTAGGGGCCGACAATGGCAGTTGCTAGGCCCTCCCCGTCGCGCTCAATCGTGGTTACCAAGCCATCTCCCGGCTGGCTGCCGTCTAAGCGGCCCGCGAAGTCGGTGAAACTCACGAGAGCATTATTCATAGGATCGTAGTTGAAGCTATAGAGAGTTCGCCCGCTAATCGCTGACTCGGTGCGCAGATGCAGCCCACGTGAATTAAAGACGTGGAGATGTTTGCCCCCGCGATCCGGTACCACCAGCTCATCGGAACCAAATCCCGGCAGTGGTGGTGCGATCGCCAGAATGCGGGTTGGGTTGTTGTTGTTGAAGTTGTTGGTTGAACTATAAGCTACGAGGGTCGTTCCATCGGGCAGCGATGAAATGAGTGGAGCAACAGAGTGGTTCACACTCGCCAACACGCGAGAACCCGCCTCCGGGAAAGCAGCCGTAGCCGCGGTATCGTCCCACCAAGGTACAACGGTTGAGATAACACCGTCGTTTCCGATACGGCGAACGCCAGGGTTTTGACCGGCGTAGCCGCGAACACTTACCAAGGTGGCACCGGTTGGTGATTTGGTAAGACGATAGGGAGCTATCGGAACTTCGGTGCTCGCCAGACCGTCATCAAAGCTCACCTCGGTGCACAGAGATTGCTTGTCAGAGCCAGCTAGCCAGCTGATAGCGCCGCCTGGGGCCAGCGCCCACACACCACCTTGTGAGTCGCAGGTGTCGTTCATGTTGGTTGGACTGCCATAAGAAAAGACCAATGTTCCGTCGTCTCTCACCAGAAGATCGATGTCAGCTGGCCTTACGGACGGACCCGTCGAAGTCTGGGTGGAGCTCAATTTACTCATTCCCGGCTGATACGGCCCTCGTACCAGTTGACCCTCATTGAAGCTGGCAGACGACCCGATAACTGAGTCGTGAACACAGGGCTGAAGGTCGTCGGCTAACTTATAGAAGCCTTCAAGGTTGTCGGCATATAAGGCAGTTTCGATATAACCATCGGAACCAACCCGTCGAATTCTGAATTCGTTTCCATGAGTCACAAACAGGCTGTCATCAGGTGCCAACGCAATTCGAAGAGGTGGGCAGCTTAGGTTCTGATCGACCGCGTCTCGGGCACCCAAGCGTGCTTGATTGGCTGGCCCGCCATCCCCACAAGTTTCGTCTTCATCGTAATTACAGGCTTCACCAGTACCGACGTAGTTGGCGATTAGGCCATCGGAGGTGACTTTACGAACTCGGTTGGTGAACAGGTCGGCAATGTAGACACTGCCGTCACGACCAACGGCTAGATCTGATGCTTCAAAGATGGCGTTTAGGGCGTCGCATGGCCCGGTTGTGTTGTCGGGTGTGTCGCATTCTTCCGCTGGGACTTCATCAAAAGTGCCTCCTCCTTTACCCGCAAATGGGTAAACCTTGCCGTCGTTAGGGTCGATACGGCGGATACGGAAACCTGACTGGTCGGCAATGTAGATAGACCCGTCGGGCCCAACATCGATAGCGATGATGTTCTCAAAGATGGCATCTACGGCCAGCCCACCGTCGCCGCAGTGGTTCGTATCTTCGTGGTATTCGATCCACGGTTGACATTCCTCGTCACGTGGATTGGCCCCACCTACTAGTTGGTATTCCCCACCCGCCAAATCAGCACGGAACGAGGTTCCGTCGCCGTAGTGCAACAATCCTGTACGCGGGTCATAAGCGTGGTTAAGAGAAACTCCCCAACCACCGAGGCCAAGGCCGGTAGCATCCCAACTGGCGCTGGTCACTGGTACAAGGGCGCTTGATCTCAGATACGTCGGTAACCGGCTAGGAACTAGGGTTGTTGGTTGCCCGGTGGGTGGCACACCGAAGGATCTAGCGGCGGTAGCGCTCGGAATCTTGTAGTAACCCTGATACGCATAGACAACAGATACGTGTGCTGTTTGGCTTCCCACCAACAACCGCCCATATCGATCTCGACCGTCCCAAACTACGGTGGCGGTCATGTTTGGCTGTAACTCGGTAGCGCTAAAGCGCTCGCTAGTTAGTGTTCGCCCCGCGATAGACACCTCGGCCCAGGCTTCTATTAGCTCTTCGCCCATATCAGCTGGGTTGCTGTCTCCCCAGATCGGGATAGTAATTTCAGCAAAACGACCTGGTAGGCGATCGCTAGTGTGAACAAGTGAGACCGGGGTGCCAGGGATTGGTAGGTTTTCTACCAACGCGCCCGATTCGACCCGTACAGTTCCGTACCCCTCTTGTGGGGTCTCGTCGTTAATTGGGCCGTGGAAGGGTTGTTCCTCGGCTTCCACTGTGGGTGGCCCCACAGCACCTTCGGTGGGTGTGACGGGGTAGTTGATGTCGCCGGGTGAGAAGTGGGGCATCTGAACCCGCCAAAACTCATTGCCCACACTAAACAGTTCTGCAACTGCTGCTAGCTCGGCGCTTCTTAGCGTTTCATCACTCGGAAAACCGGCCTTGATAAGTTCTTCTTCAGTTGCTGCACGGTTTTCGCCAAGATCTATTTCAATTGAGGTTCCGTTCTGTGAAAGAACCTTCATAACTGAGCCGTCAAGGGTTGGAACCCAAACGGCAACATCGCGTTCGTAGATAGCAAACGGAGCACGAGTACCAACCGGAAACTGCAAAAAGTTGTCTAGGTAAAGCGATGCTGGAATAGACAGATCAACTCTGTGTGCCCCAGCAGCATCGGCTTCTGCTACTGATACTTCGGAGGCGTAGGTGTATTCGATTGATGGGGGTAGATCGCCCGGCATGGCAGCTGGGCCCGCTTCTCCCACCGTGTATTCGGTGATCGAAAGGGTCATCTTGGAAAGAGTCTGTCCATTTTGGGTACCGCCAACCATGGTGGCGACCGTGCCGGGGTGGATATAGACACGACCAGTACGTGTACGGTCGTTCTCGACAACCGGACTGGCTTTGTGATAACCACCCTGGGTGGAATCAACGAGTGTGCTCTTAGGGTCGCGCTGAGTTAAAACTACGTCATCAAGTGCGAGCCAAGCGCCCCAACCCAGATGGAATCGTCGTTGTACGGGTAAATATCCCTCTTCATCAAGACGGAACTCGAGCACCACCTCAGAGCCACCATTTAGGGCAATTAGGTATTCACCCTCATCGGTAGTGGTGGTGTAACCCAGATCGGCTTCCCCTGCCACCGTGACTGTAACGCCACCTAGTTCGGTGGTCTCGTTGGAAAAGGCTTGGCGTCCGAATACTTTGCCGCTGACAAGCGCCACACGTCGTTCATCTAAAGCATCATTTTCAACACTGTTTTGACCCCGGTTCTCACCGGTTGTCCATGAGGTCGCAATATCTGCCGGGTGGGTAACCTGACCAGGGACTGGGACACCTAAACCACTGAACCCGGTAGGAGGTTCGTAGTCTGAGTTGCCACCGTCACCATCCCCGGTACCGTCTCCGTCGCCATCTCCAGGATCGGTTGTGGGGACAGTGGTCGATGTTGTTGTGGGGACAGTGGTCGATGTGGTCGATGTTGTTGTGGTTGGAGGAGTAGAACCACCGCCGCCGTTGTCACCACCACCTGGGGGCGTGCCATCTGGATCGTCGGCTTCCTCGTCACAGCTCAGGAGAGCTTTAATTGCCGCTTCGACCGAGGGGTTAATCGCCGACTCGCCGCCCAAAATCACAACTTGATCGGTGGTTTCACAATGGTCTTTCAAGTACTGCACCAGCTCGGGGACTTGTGCTGCAAGGCGGTTTGCCGCTGAGCCGCCACCATCGGCGACCTTGGAAGGAACGAGCAAGAGAGGTGCACCTAGCCGTTGGGTCAACGCTCCAGCTACCACGCTGTCGGGATAACTATCGCCTCGGGCCACAATCAATGTGGATGGTGCACTTGAGCCGTTCTCCATGATTCGTGCCGCCGCAACAGCGGTAGCGTAACGAGTTGCGCCCTGTACTCGTGCCGTGGCGTTTGAACGGGCGGCAATTTGGCTGTAAACGCTGGCGTTAACCGCTTCTGCACCACCCATGACCACAGCGTTGGTGGGTTGAAGGTTTACAAGCGAAGCAACCGTAGCGGCTGGTAATCCATTGCTTTGGGTTAGCAATGTGGCCAAGGTGTCGCCCTTCATGCCTAAGGTGGCGGCGGAAAGTGCATCCGCGAATCCTTGGGGGCCCCAACCCAGCGAAACGGTTACGTCGCCACCTCGGTCGATAACCTCATTTGCTACTGCTCCAGCCGTGGCGAAACGGTCGTCACCAGAGAGCCGCGTGACATGAAGAGACCGGGTGGAGAGTGCTGTTTCTAGCTCGGCTGAAAGTGCCTTAGTCCCCCCGATTATGACCACTTTGGATGCCCCCAGCCGCTCAATTTCACTTGACACGCTGGTTGGTAAAGCGTTGGCTGGACTTAACAAAATTGGGGCATTGAGCTTACGAGCCAACGGACCTGCCGCTAAGGCATCGGCATAGTTATCCGCCGTCGCCAAAATCACCGTCGAGGCGGCTGGAAAGAACGTGTTCGACACCGACACCGCGGTTTCAACCCGGTTCGACCCCGACACTCGATTGATACTCAGCCGCGGTGTAGAAGATTCTGCATCAACTGGCGAGGTCAACAAGCCAGCGACCAATGCCAATGCCAGAAAAGCTATGAGATGTACGCGTGCACGAGTGAAAACAGCCATAGGGCCACCGTCACATGCCTAGCGCGAACAAAGCGCGAGTGGTGCCCCCGTCAAGGTTGAGGCACCACTCGACAATTAGCTACCAGCGAGGTCCGAAGTCGGCATTGTATGAATCCAAGGCGGCTTGTTGGGCTCCTTCTACCGGAGAAAACTCGGGGCCGGTGATGGTCAAGGTTGCAGATTGGGAATAATGGCCTTCGGCACCGAGGACTGCACCGGCGCTAGTGGTAATGAGCTGGTCGCCGGTAGTGGCATCAACGCCATAGTCGACGCCACCCCCGAATCCACCGCCGGCGGTTGCTCCCACGTTGTTGGCGAAGCCGACGCCATCGGAAAGTTCGCCTTGACCGGTGCCGAGGTAACCGGTTACCCCAGCCTCAGCACCGGTAGTGGCAAGACCGGTACCCCAGGACACAGTCACCTGCACGGCGGGTCGTTTACCGTCGCTCGCCACGCCTACCTGAGCACCTCCGTTTAGAGGACCGAGTGAGCCACCGAGACCAACCCCTGCCGTAGTGATGTTCCACGGTTTACCCCCACCAGAGCTTTGGTTAGGGCCAAGCCCCGATAGATCCGCTCGGTTAATGGGGTCGCCCTGGGCGAATTGATAAAGGTTGGTTTGTGCTCCGTTGAAATAGATCGGGTCGCTGGTGGTGAAACGCCCGAGAGCGGGATCGTAGTCACGAGCTCCGAAGCGCACCAAGCCCGTCGCTGGCTCAACCAAGCCTCCTTGAAAGCCAAAGGGGATAGGTTTGTATACGTTGTCGGTGGTATCAACAACGTGATTGGTAATGGCACCGAACTCGTTGTAGTCGAGCCGTTCTTTAATTTCGCCGTTGCTGCCCACCACTAGTCGGGGGCTGCCTCGCCAGTCGCTCACAACTACAAAGTTCTCACCACCCTGAACTAAGTAATCGGGAGTGTTGGGCATGACGCCATATACGAAATGGCTACGAACGGCACCGTCGCTGCCGTACTCAACTACTGGGCGTCCGGCCAGGTCGTACAACCAGGCTGCGTCCAATTGGTCGTTGACGACTCGTGCAACTCTCCGATCTAGGCCGTCGTGAAGATATTCAACGGTGTCGCTTCCATCATCTTGACGGGGAACGTCGAGGCGCCGTAGTAAGCCAGCCGCATCGTAGGTGAATTGGGTGGCTTTTCCATTTACAACTTTCGTATTCAGGTCACCAGCAGCATCGAAGGTGTAAGTGTTCCCGCTGTAGGTCTGTAAACGATCTCTGGCGTCATAAGTGCCAACGGCGCCATTCGGACCGCTCACCAAGTTGCCATTTCGGTCGTATCCGTAGCTGCGAGTGTCACCATTTTCCGTGGCGGAGACCAGTTGGCCCAAGGGGTCATACGCGTAGCTCCAGGTGGTGGTCACCCCGTCCACGGTTTCGCTACGGCTAACGACGCGTCCTCGCTGGTCGCGGGTAAGGGCTTCTTTGAAGAGCTCTGTATTGTTGGCGGTATCGGTAGCGGTAGTCGATTCCAGTTCACCAAAGCCGTTGTAGTCGTAGGTAACCGTTATATTGCCGATGGTACGACTGGTGATTAACCCCGCATTATCACGAATGATGGTCTCTGCTCCGCTAGAGATTATCAAACCATTGTCATCATATGTGTACCCGATGTTGAGTCCAGCAATACTGTCTTGGCTGGGACGAAGCTGAGAGTCATAACCGTGGGTAATTATCCCGGTAATCGGCGTGCCTGACGTGGGAAGTGTATGCGTTTCACTGCTTAGCTGTTTGCCCTCATAGCTAAAGGCGACCTCAGCACCGTCATCACTGGTAGCCCCAGCAAGTTGACCGGCCGAGTTGTAGGCCCAAGTTGTTCCCAGTGCTTCGCCCCCACGGTTAGTGAAGCGACCGTTGTCGTAAATATAGGTGGTAGATGCTTCCCCCGGTCTAGTGATTGACGACAACAAGCCAGCCGAGTTGTAGCTGCGAAGAGCTGTGGCATCATCGCCGGTATCTGGGGTAGTGAAACTAGCCAGGCGATCTTCCAGATCAAAGCTTTGAGCAAAGACAGTGTTTTCGGCGGTGGTTAGAGCCACTAGTTGGCCGGTTTCATTCAGCGTTACGCCAATGTGGTTTCCGTCGGGGCGAGTAATTTTGGTTACACGTCCGTTGGTATCGGTCACGAAGGAAACAACTTCGGAAGCAGCATTGGTCTCCGACACCAGGTGGCCAGTGGACGAATCCCAGCTTCGGGTAATCACCCGGGCAGCACCGCCGCCGACCGGTGTCTGCGAGATGGAGACAATTCGCCCATCACTATCGCGGTCCCATGTTGTCTTCGGCTGAAGTGATCCGTTCGTTTCGAGCACTCGACCAAGATTGTCGACTGCGATCGTACTCTGGTATCCGTTGGGTAACGTCACGGTATAAGTTCGGCTAGCTGGATCAAAGACCGAGGTTCTGGTCTGTCCATCGCGGGTCACAGTTTCGGTGATTATTCCCGTGACGCTATCGAAGCTGCGGTTGTTAGACAGGGTCTGGGCCGGAGAGTTGGATTCAAATTGGTCGGCGTTGCCAAACATGGTGGAGGTGGCAACGTAAGGGACTGCCAACCCGAAACGAGGGTCGGCCGCAAAGCGGTTCACCGTGATCGTGCCATCGGGTTCAGTAATCTTTTGCGAACCATCAGTCATGATTTCGATCGCAGTGACCAAACCGGAGGGTGTGGTGGCCTTTCTGCGAATGGTCCCATTCGATAGCGCCGTGACCTCCACTGAACTCACCAAACCATCAGGGGCGGTCAAGGTATGTTTCGTAGTTTGGCCTGCCCTAAGGGTGGAGAGTGTGGAGCTGCCAGTTTCAGGTGAAGAAGCTGAGGCCAGACGGCCCAGGGAGTTGTAGGTAAATGAATATTCTCGTGGTCCGGCGGTTGTACTAGCACCAATAACTTTAGTGAGCTGTCCGCCAGCGTTGGTTTCTAGGTTGGTGGTCGCCCCAGCGGGTTCGGTCACCGCGGCAAGCCAACCGTCACCTCCAACTGAAAGCCCGGTGGTGTGTCCGTATGGACCGACGATTGAAGCTGGCTGATCGTCTTCATTCCTATTGATTGTGGTTACGCGGTCGTCGCCGTCGGTGATGGTGCTTAGGCGGCCTTGGCCGTCATAGGTGAAGCTAACGATACGGGCACCGGTTGAGGCCGAATTGGTACGTAAATGGCGGCCGTGATGGTCAAAGATCAGAAGGTTTTCGCCATCGGGTGTAGGCACCACTAGTTCGTTGGCTCCGAAACCTGGGAACAGCTCGCCCAGGGCAAAGACACGACTGGCGTCGCCGCCATCATCAGACGGGAAACTAGAGGTGGGGTATCCGACCAAGACAGTTCCATCGGGTGCCACCGCAGGCAAGACTGGTTGGAAGTATCCGGTGGCGGTGAGGGCCGACTGTCCCGCTACGGGCAATTCACATATACCTAAATCCCAGGGGAGAAGAGTGGTTAGGGTACCGTCCGAGTTGATTCTGCGCAGCCCGTAGTCACAGACTCCTGTTTCGTCGTTGCCTGCTTCACCGTCTTGGTGCCAGTCGCTGCTTAGGCCACTGACCGGGTGACCGCTAGCTACCAAAATTGAACCGTCGGGGGCTTCGGCCAGATACATGGGGCGTAACGCTGAGGCTGCTGCTGCTCGACCGTCATCGTCTCGACTCTCTTGGTCGCAGCGGGCACCGTCGGTACCGCTCTGTTTGCCTGCAAATAGGGTGACTGAACCTGTCGGGCTTAGAGCCCAAATAGCCGGGCAACGCATGGACGACCAATGAGCGTCGGTGAAGAGCACTGTGCCATCTGCTCGTACCAAAAGGTCGGTTATAACGGCCGAGGGCTTGTTGGTGACAGCGTCGCCAATGTTGGGGAAGGCCACCGGCAAGGTCGCCGTTGTGCCAGTCGGATTAGCTTTCTGGCGTCCCTTATCGGACAGGCCGTGATAGCTCATGGATCCGACATCGCTACCAAAGCAGGGTTTACCGCCAGGGGCCGCGAAGATAGTTTCTATTATGCCATCGGCACCTACTCGGCGAATGCGGTTGCGGCTGCCATGCTCAACGTAAAGTGAATCATCGGGCCCAACCGCAATGTTGAGCCGCTCGGGGGTGAAGCAGCTAGAAGGCGCCCAACCCAGTTCGGCTTGAGTGGCGAGTCCACCGTCACCACACGGGCCGGTATCGGTACAGCGGCTTTCGGCAGTAATGTCACCCACCACATTGGTGATGATGCCTGTAGCAGGGTCGATTTTGCGAACTCGGTTGGTCAGACTATCGCCGATATAAACGGTGCCGTCACGGCCAAAAGCAAGGTCGGTGGCCTTCATAGGGGCCGCGAGGGCCGACCCCCCGTCTCCACACGGGCCAGTTAGCCTACTCGGGTAGCCACCACCTGGGAGGCAATAGTCGTCATCGTTAACTTGACCGTAGTTAGGGTTGTGGACGCCAGTTCCAGCAAAGTGGCTGATATCACCGGTTTTAGGGTCAATCCGGCGGATATAGGAACCTCCCATATCGAGTAGATAAATCCACCCGTCGGGGCTAACACCAATACCTTGGAAATTGTTGACTGAGGCAGCCGTGGCTTGGCCACCGTCGCCACAACCATCCGTTTGGGCGCTGACATCTTTATCGCCGCAGTTTTGCAGATATTTGGCACCGGTCACCAGCGACAACTCGCCGCCCAAAGGAGCCGCCTGGAACATACCACCATCACCCAACATCACGGTACGAGAAACTGGGTCATACACGTGGTTTACAGAGATACCCCAGCCACCTAGTCCGATACCGGTCGCATCCCACATTTGGGCACTCAAAGTAACCCTAGACAAGCTGGTTTTCTCAGCAAAACGACGGGCTTCAGGTGGCACCGGCAGCTTGGCAAAAGTTTCGCTACCGTCTGGGGTAACTCCGAAACTGCTGGCCACTCCGGCTGGGATTAGATAGTAGCCACGGTAACGGTAGGTCACCTTCACCAGCCCTTGCTGCGAGCCCACCATTCGATTCCCGAAAGCGTCGAGTCCGTCCCAGGTAAAGGTCACGCTCCGAGCCCCGTCCTCGCGGACCTTGTCAATAATGTCGCCCGAGTCGATGGTACGGCCAGCGATCAATAGCTGTGCACTGATTTCTAGAAGCTCGGGATCATTGAGGGCTTCCTCGCTGTCGGTCCATACAGGAACTTCGAGTTGAGCATGATGCCCGGGCAGCCGGTTGGTCACATGGGTGAGTGAATAAGGTGTGCCATAAATCGGTAGCGATTCACTCATAGCAGCGGATTCCAACATGATGGTGCCGTAGCCGTTTTCGGTAGGTTCACCTGCAGTGGGAGAGCCGGGTGGCGACTGAATGGGGTTGAGGTTCGGTGGTTCTACGAGGCCGTCCTCATTGGCGGGACCAACCGGGTAGTTCAGGTCGGGCGACGAGAAGTGGGGTAGTTGTACCCGCCAGAACTCATCGCCAGTGCTGAACTGGTTAGCAATAGCCACTAGTTCTGCTTCATCGATGCCGATAGCATCGAGCTCGCCAGGCGTGGCGGCATGACCTTTACCCACCAAATCCAGCTTGATATCTCCGCCAGAGTTAGTGAGAACTTCAATTACCAAACCATCCGGTGAAGGTACCCAAACCGCCGGGTCGGTTTCATAAAAACCAAGCGGAACTGCGGTACCGACCGCAATGTTAAGGAAATTATCGAGATACATGGAGGCGGGCTTCGAGAGATCAACCCGCGCCGCGCCTTCAGCGCCCTCTACGAAAATTTCAGCGGCGTAAGTGTAGCCAATTGCTGGGGGCAAGTCACCGGGCATAGCGTTAAAGCCCAGCTCACCAGCGGTGTATTCGGTGATATGCAGATGCACCGGGTTAATGACTGTACCCGGGTTGCTACAGGGTGTGGTCAAATCGGTACAAGGTGTAGCCGTTGTTCCGGCTGGCAGATAAATACGAGGCGTACGGGCTGTTCCTTCATCTCCTTCATCAGCCGGAGTTTCATCGCCTACATAAACGGTGCTGCCGTCATCTAGCGATACTTCTTGGGCCAGCCCGGCCCGTTGCAATAGCACCACGTCATCGATCGCTCGCCACTCACCCCAAGCCAAATTGAAACGACGTTGCGATGGTAAGTAGCCATCTTTTTCAAAGTGGAGCACCACCTCGGTGCCACCATTGAGCGCAATTAGATAGTGGCCGTTCGATTTGGTTTTTGTGCTTCCTAGATTGGCCGAGTCGACCACGCTTATCGTCACACCTTCTAGCGCCTGGCCGGCCTGGTCGAGCACTGTGCCATTCACCAACGCCACACGGGCTGGATTCTCGAAGGCGTCTGAATCGACACCAGTCTGGCCGTCTACGGCTGAGGTCCATTGGCTGGCGATGTCGGATGGGTGGGTCACCCGGTTGCCTTCTGGGGGTGTCAAATTGAAGCCGGTAATCGGAGCTGAGCTATCGGCCACATAGATGGTTAGACCATCGCCGACATTCGGTCCAGGACCATCGTCGTCATCGTCTCCTCCGGCTTCGGTTGTCGAGGTCGTCGAGGAAGTGGTGGTTGAGGTCGTAGAGGAAGTGGTGGTTGAGGTCGTCGAGGAAGTTGAGGTCGAAGAGGTTGTAGAGGTAGAGGTAGAGGTGGACGAACTGGTTGAGCTTGAGGTCGTAGTGGAAGAACTGCCGGTGCTTGATGACGGTGTCCCGCCACCGCCTCCACCACCAGGGGTCTGGTCATCTTCGGCCGAATCGCAGGTTAGAAGTGCTGTGATGGCCGCGCTCATGGCCGGGCTCACAGCGTTCTCACCACCTAGAATTATGGCTTTGGTGGTGGGTCCGCAGTGGTCAATCAAATAATCAGCGAGTTCCGGTAAAGCTGCTTGGAGCCGCGCTACGGCGCTGCCAGTTCCAGCAGGAACATCGGAAGGTACGGTGATCAGCGGAGCGCTCAACCGTTGCGTCAGCGAACCACCAACCAAAGAATCTGGGAATGCCTGACCGGTAGTAAAAATTAGTGTTTCAGCCTTATGCCCAGCAGCTTGTTCCACCGACTTCGCGACCGCAATGGCCGTTGCGTAGCGGTTCAACCCTCTAATGCGGTTTATGCTTGGGCTAAAGCTGGCGACGAGTCCATATACCGAAGGCGACACAGCTGCATCACCACCAACCACCGTGGTTTTGGCTGGTTTCAGACTTGCAAGGGTGCTGGCGGTGGCTTGAGGCAACATGGTTGGCGTGGTGAGTAACGTGGCTACCTTTGTTCCACTCATCCCCAACGTCGAAGCGGCCAAAGCATCGGCAAAGCCACGTTCTTGGGCTGCGGCACCCGCATTGGTGCTAGCGGTGTCGCCAACTCCGCGCACTATTGCCACTTCACCTCCGACCGAAACTACCTTGGAGGCCACGGCGGCTGCGGTAGCGTAACGATCGGCACCAAATAGTCGCTCTACGTTCAACCCTTGGCCGGTCAGTACCGAACTGACTGAATCGGATACAGCTTGCGTGCCACCAATGATCGTCACCTTGGTCGCCCCTAGGCGTTTGATTTCAGCGGTTACCTCCGCTGCTAACGAGGATTCCCGAGTCAGCAGAATCGGAGCACCGTACAGCCGGGCCAACGGTGCTGCCGAGAGGGCATCGGGGTAGGTCTCGGCAGTAGCCAGCACCACATCGGTAGCTCCGTCTGGGAAAAATTCCTTCGAAACCTCAACCGCTGTAAGCAGGCGATTTGCTCCATAAACCCTTTTGACACTGATGGGTGAAGGGTTCTCGGCGCTGGCGGTAAAGGGGCTAAAACCGAGAAGGGGTGCCAGCAACGCCAGCGCCAATAATGCTACCAAGGCTGTATTTTGGGTTAGATTACGCCGCATTTTGGCAGATTAGAAGGGGCGGCGCGAGAAAAGCGCGAACGAAATTTTGGTGTACGAGGTACCTGCGCGAACGCCGTTGCCGCCAGTTCGCTATTTCACCCGTTCATGCTAAATTTCGAGTAACACAACAGAGCTATACCCCGGGCGTAAAATGGAGAGGCTGTCAGCCCAACCCCTAGAAAATCGCACCCCCGCCCCGACCGTGTCGGCGGAAGAGAAGCCAATGGAAACCGTTTTCATAAGCCTTTGCGGTGAAGTGCAAATCGGAGTTCCCGATGGCGTACCAGTGGCCGTTCGAGGCAGTCAACCGGCAACAATTCTGGCCTTTCTGGCTTTAGCAGAAGCTCCAGTGCTGCGCGATGGTCTAGCCCATGTTCTTTGGGGTGACGATCTTCCAAAGCATTGGCAGGGTGCTTTGCGAGGTGTGGTCTCTAAAGTTCGGGCGGCTTTTGTGGAAGCGGGCCTTGGTCCAAACAGTGTTTATTCCCAAGGCGGGCATGTTGGTTTCTCACCGAATCTACAAGTAAAGACCGATATCCGACGGGCGAGAGACGCTTTCGAGCAGGCCAAAGCTGATTTCATGTCTGGGCGACACCAAACGGCGGCTGCTGCCTGTTTGGAGGCCACTGATATTTTGGAACGCCCATTTCTGCATCGCGATGGCAGCCAATGGGCTGTGATCCAAAGGGTTCGCATCCAAGAACTGGCCACCCAAACCAGCCATCTCCACCTCGAAGCCCTAAAAGCTTTGCCTGGTGCCACCGCTTCGGCCATCGACCGCGCACGACAGCAAATTTCACGTGACCCGCTGGATGAAATTGCATACCACCAGCTAATCGAAGCCTTGTTGATGAGTGGCCAACGTACCGCGGCTTTAGAGACCTATGAAAAACTAGCCAACATCCTGCATTACGAGTTGGGCATCGACCCCGAACGCAACACCACGGTCTTAGTTGAAGCCATAAAAGCCAGCGTGGGTACCCCCGACGGTTCCACACGCAATAGCCGTTTAGTCGACCTCAAAACCCGACCCATTGAACGAACGCTGCATCCATATGACACCGATCCATTCGTCGGCAGAGTAACCGAGCTGGCCCAACTGAATGAGATTTGGAATGACGTTGTATACAAGCAGGCACCTCAAATCGTGCTGCTTGAAGGTCCTGCGGGTGCTGGGAAAACTCGCTTAGCGAGCCAATTTTGTCATTGGGTTGCCGGTGCTGGCACTGGCATCGTGTGGGGACGCAACCGCGAAGGCTCGAATGCTGCCTACGGCGCTTTATCGGAAGCATTGGCTATGGCTATTGACTATGTTCCAGCGGTAATTGAGCGCCTCGGCCAAGCTGTTGCCCCCCTGGCCTCGGTCTTCCCGCATCTAGCATGGCAGTTCGACTACTACGACGCTCCGAGCGACCCAGCATTGGCTCGAGCCCAGCTCTACTACGCCTTTCGAACAGTGGTGGAAGAGCTGGTTACCCAGCCAGCAGTCTTAGTGCTAGACGATCTGCACTGGAGTTCCCCCGACACTCTTGACCTGCTGGAATACCTGTTGGGTTTGGCGCAGGTTCCTCTGTTGATTGTGGCAACGGCGCGGGCCTTGCCAGCACGGGTGCACGGCAGTTTGGCCGCCTTGGGGCGTTTGGTGCCGGTAACAAAAATGTCGTTGCCTGGTCTTAGCGTGGGTGAGTTAGTGGAGCTGATTAGTTACGGCTTCGACGTGCCAAGCGCCGATCGACAAGCGAACTCGGCCGAGCTAGCAAGCCTTTTGCATGCCCGCACAGGGGGCTTGGCGTTCTTTAGCGCTGAGTTGGCCCGTGCGGCACGCAGTTCGGGGGTGCCGATCGACCCCCATACTGTTCCTTTAGCAGCCCGGGATTGGGTGGTACATCGGGTTGCGAGTCTGTCAGAACCCGAGATTCGTATCCTGGAATGGGCAGCGGCACTAGGACTTTCGGTTGACATTGAGACCCTGGAGGCATGTGCTCTTGATATTGATGCCGATGTGTTTGAGGTTTGTGATTCCCTAGTGCAACACGGTTTATTTACCGATGCCGTTGACGATGGCACGCTCGAATTTTCCCACGCCATCACTCGAGATGTTATTTATGAAGGGCTAAGCCGTACCCGTCGTTTGCGTTTACACCGCCAAATTGCCGAGGTGTTGGCCAATGATTATCAATCACAGAGCCAGCTAACCCCCCAAGATCACGGCTTGTTGGCCTATCACTACAGTCGCAGTGGTTCCAGAGGCATGCGCTTGGCCGCCGAACAGGCACTATACGCCGGTGAAAAGGCTCTGGCCCTAGGAACTTGGGAAAGTGCCGTTCTCCACTTTGACCAGGCTTTGGCGCTGAAACCTTCAGCCCATGTTACGGCTCGAACGCAGATTGGCTTAGCACGTGCCAACCAGTATTTGAACGTGACCGAGGCGGCTTACGAGCTCATTCAGTTAGCGATTTCTGAGGCCCGCGAATGGGAGCTTTCGATCGAATTGTCGGAGGCGTATTTGGCGTTGGTGGGTCGTGCTGGCCGGGGCATTGTGGAGCTCCCGGATCATGAACAGGTCCGATTGATGCGCGAGGCGTTGGCCGCATTGGTGCGTGATGAAACGAAATACTCGAACGATCTTCGTGAACCGGCCCCAGGGGTGGCCAGCAATAAGTATCGCTACGAGATGGTTCGGGGCCAGGTCGAACAAGAATTAGCTTCAGCCTTGTTGTTCTTGGCCGGTTTTGAAGAACGTCGCCAACTTCTTGAAGGCTCGCTGGCACGGGCCCAAGCACTGCAACCGATGAACCAGGCAGCTTTGGTTTCGGCCCTTTTTGGTATGCGAATCGTGAAGCTCGACGAAGCGGGAATTCGGTCTCGCCTAGGAGACCTCGACCAGGTGCTTGGGGTTCCAACTCGTAAAATTGGCCAAGAAGCTGTTGTGGCCGCCCACAAGTATCGGCATGAAGATCTGCTGCTATTACAAGACTGGCAACAGTCGAAGAATGCTTTGGAAGAAGCTGCTTACTATGCCAACCGTTATGGCTTCCCTTATTGGCAATGGGCCATACACGCTTGGCGGGGTTTGCGAGCCAATATTGCCGGAGACCTCGAGGCCGCCGAGCAAATAGCTCTTGAAGCTGCTGGAATGAGACCCGATGTTGCCGGTGCCGAGGCTTGTGTGGGTGTCAACCTGGTTAATATTCGCCTCTATCAAGGTCGGGTTCACGAAATGCTCGATTTGCTGGCCAGCGCGGTTGACGGATTTCCGTTGATCCCTTGTTATCGGGCCGTGCTAGCACTTTGCGCTATCGAAAGTGGTGACGAGAAGTTAGCCGAAGACTCTTACCGATTCTTTGCCGACCAGAACTTCACCAATCTGCCCATGGATTCGAACCAGTTTTTGGGGCTTGGAGTGCTTAGTCACGTAGCCGTGGAGTTAGGTGATCGTGCCGGTGGGGCGAAATTAGAAGAGCTTTTGCTCCCATTTAGAAACTGTTGGGTAACACTTAATTGTTATGGTGGCGGCGGTGCCCATTGGGGTCCTACCAGCCACCAGCTTGGTCGTTTGGCGGTACTCGATGGTCGCAAACGAGAAGCTGAACAACTTCTTGAAGAGGCATTGAGGGCAGCCGTGCGCGCAAATTCACCATTTGTTCAGGCCCGGATTGAAACAGATTTGACACTTCTGCGGCGCTCTTAGTTCAGGGGCGTCGGATCGCCGCTGGCTTTGGTACTGGCCAGTGGGGGACAATCACTAGCCAGCACCAAATAGGTGCAACTGTTTATTGGGTTTGGTACCCAATTCCAATCAGTTGCCAAAGTTAGCTGGCCGCCACAGCCAGTTGAGCTACTAAATAAGGCCGTGCCCGGTAAGTCCCAGTTTTTGACGAAGTTCTTCTAATTCCTCTTCGCGGCCGGGTAGAGGTGCTGGCGCGGTGAACATGCCGTCACTGGTCAGCTCTTCTACCACTTCTTCAGAGCGAGGGAAGGCTTCACCATAGGTGTTGAGCTGGAACAATTCCTCGAAAGGCAGTCGCGGCCGCTGGCCCCCAGCCTCCCAATTTTCTAAAGGGTAGCCAACTGTTTGCACCACCAAGACCCGGGCGGTTTCAGGCAGATTCAAGGCCTTGTGAATTTGCTCGGCCTTGCCGCCGAGGCAACAGGTGCCAAGCCCATCTTCAAAGGCCATGAGGGTAGCTTGAGCGATGCCTTGACCACCGTCCACCTCGCCCAAACCGGGTGCTTTAAGCGCTGGGCGAACCTTGTCAAAGAATGGAATAAGTTGCTCTTCTAGACCGGCATGCTTCTCTTCGCCGAAGCCCAAGGCGCCCACGTTTACTAGTTCGCGCAGACGATCGCCCTGGTGGTCGACCGCTTCGGTTTCTAAGTACCAGACGATAATCACCGGCGCGATACGAAGCTGCCAACCCACAATCAGCGCTTCCATAGAATCCAAAACTTCTTGGGGAGCGCTATCGCGCATTACCACTACGGCTCGCAGACTCTGGACGTTGCCCCAATGTGAGGCAATTCGAGCGGCTTCCAACATACGCTGGATTTTTTCCATCTCGACCGGACGGTTTGGGTCTAAGAAACGAATTGATCGCCGCCGACCGATAACCTCACGCAGCTCCATTGATGTTTTCTCCTGTTTGTAATCGTTGAAATTGGGTGGTTACTGAAAGAGTTTTTGGCCGCCAATAATGGCCAGTAGGTCGTTGCAACCGTCTTCAATCATCGAAGCGCGAGCGTCTCGCATAATTTTTTCGATGGGGTATTCACGAGTAAGCCCGTTACCACCAAAGATCTGAATAGCGTCACTGTTCACTTCGAAAGCGGTACGGGTTGAGAAGGTTTTGGAAGCGATGGAACGCTGCACCAATCCCGGTGGCTCGGTGGCATTTAGGGCCACGGTTTGGCGCGCTAGCGCCCTGGCCGCTTCAACCCGCGCGAACATTGAAAACATTCGGCTTTGCACACTTTGGTGCTCGGTGATGGGCTTCCCACCTTGAGTACGATTTTTGGCGTAATCTAAGGCCAGCTCGTAACCAGCACGGGCGGTTCCCACAAAGGTGCAGCCCATAGAGGCGTTGGCGCCAGTCAAAATGGTTTCCACAGCCGTGGTGTAAAGCTCGGGGCTGACCACCATGTAGCGACCTGGAATCCGAACCTGGTCAAAATGGATTTCACCTTGGTTTAAGGCCCGCTGGCCTAACTTATCGAGCGGCTTACCCCGCGAAACCCCTGGTAGATCTAATGGCACTACTGCCACACCGCCATGAGCGAAACCTTTGTCACCGTCGATAGTGCAATAAAGGGTGGCTACGGTTGCGATCGTTCCGTTTGAGACCCACGCCGATTTGGAACCGTTGATGATGTAATCATCGCCATCTCTAGTTGCGATTACGTTCGCCCGCACATTGCCGTCGTTCCAGTGGGGTTGGGTGAAAGCTAGCGAGTCGCTGCCATGGTCGGCTTCGGTTATGGCCCAGCAGCCAATTTCAGTGGAATTTTCAGTTAAATAGCGGTCAGCTAATTCAAGGTCTTCAGTTAGAGCGGCAAAGGTTTTGTGAAAGTTAGCTACGCCAAAGCTGATGGCCAAACCCGAGTCACCCCAACCGAATTCTTCGCTGATGCGAGCATTGAAAATAGCTTGATCGACGGGGTCCCAATCGGCTTGGGGTAATCGCAAGGAACTGATATCTAGTTGGCGATAGCGTTCGAACGCTTCCCACAGCGGTGAACCCGCCGCGATCACATCGGCCGGGTCGTGCATCCGGTCGAGCTCTTGTCCAATCGGTCGCATGACCTCTGCGGCGAAGCGATGAACATTACTAACGAACTCGTTCTGCAAATCTCGGTCAGAAATTGAGGTCTTAATATTCGTCTGATTCATGCTGCTACCTGCACTTTCGCACTTTTGTGTGCTACTTCGAATGGGTGCTGCTCGATAATAACAGTTATTATGGCAGGTGGCACGTGGTATACAATGTACAGCTGTAGCTGCGTGTGTCACGTGGCTACGAACACCAACCACCCGTACTTCTCGAGCAGGGGGAACCAAATGACAAACGACCAGGTTGTGGTAGCCGGAGTCGGAATGACCAACTTTGGCAAGTTCTTTGACCGTGGTCTGAAGAGTTTGGCCGCCGAAGCGGTGAGTGGCGCGCTCAAAGATGCCGGTGTGGGGGTCGGCGACATTGAAGTAGCGGTGGTGGGTAACGCGGTGGCCGGATTAATAACGGGCCAGGAGATGATTCGCGGTCAGGTGGTACTGCGCGAAATTGGCATTGGGGGAATACCGATTTTCAACGTTGAGAATGCCTGTGCCTCAGCATCCTCGGCGTTTCATCTTGCTTGGCAACAAGTTGCAACCGGTCAAGTAGACGTAGCGTTGGCGTTGGGGGTCGAAAAGCTAACGCATGCCGATAAGGCCGTCTCATTCCAGGCCTTCAACGCCGCGGTCGACGTTGAAGGCCTGGCCGCGCTCAAAGAGTCTCTTGCGGCCTCCGAGGCTGCCGCCAATCCCAATGCGGGTTCAGCGGGTAGCGGATCGGGGGGCAACAAATCGATGTTCATGGACATTTACGCCGCTGGTATCAGGCGTCATATGGACGCCTACGGCACCACCGCCGAACAAATGGCCAAGGTCGCGGTGAAGAGCCACTACAACGGATCACTTAATCCTCGGGCGCAATATCGTGATCGCTACACGGTGGAAGACGTTCTGGGCTCTCGCTTAATTGCCTACCCACTAACCCTTCTTATGTGTTCACCCATCGGCGACGGTGCCGCCGCAGCAATTCTAATGTCACCCGAATACGCCCGATTCCGGGGTATTTCAGGGCCGAGGGTGGCAGCTTCAGTGGTTCGATCGGGTCGATTGCCGGGAAGTGATGAGGCTATGGCCGATGCCCGTGCGGTGGCAGCGGCTTATGAAATGGCTGGTTTGGGGCCCGAAGATATCGACCTAGCTGAGGTGCACGACGCCACCGCAGCGGCCGAGCTGACCGCCTATGAAACTCTCGGCTTTTGCGGTGAGGGCGAAGGGGGCCGCTTGATCGACGAAGGGGTTACCGCTCTCGGTGGTGCTAAGCCGGTGAATACTTCGGGTGGTCTGGTTTCGAAAGGTCATCCGGTTGGAGCATCGGGCATTGCTCAGATATGTGAAATTGTCTGGCAACTTCGCGATGAAGCCGGTGAACGCCAGGCCGAGGGTGTGCAGGTGGGCATGACGCAAAACGGTGGCGGTTCGCTTGGAAACGACGCCGCGGCCCAAGCGGTGCACATTCTTACTAATAATTAATAATATGCCGACAGTTTGCCAACCTATTTAATGTAAGTCGGTTGGTGAATTGCGCTGGAATAGGTGATTGTCGGTTTATCCGTTGGTTTATTGAAGGAGGGGTTAATGAAACCAGTTGAGGGCACAGTAGGTGCAACGCTGCTTAATGCAAAAGCACTACGTGGTGATGATCCATTTCTAGTCTTTGGCGAAGATACTTATAGTTACGCCGATACCGAGCAAGAATCAGCTAAAGCGGCGGCTGGCCTGCGTGAGCTTGGCATCGAGCGGCACGCACATGTCGGCATGATCATGCCTAACTCGCCTGAGTTTCTGTGGTCGTGGTTCGGCGCTGCTCGAATTGGGGCCCCGGTGGTGCCCGTTAATACCGCGTTGCGTGGCGACGGACTGGTACATATCCTCGATCATTCCGATGCGGAAAGCTTGATCGTTCACGCTGAATTTCTCGACCGCTTCTTGGCCGTACGTGACCGTCTGCCGAAGCTGAAGCGGGTGATTGTTGTTGGGGGTGATGGCCATAGCACGCATGGCGACGACATCGCCTGGGAAAAGCTAATCGCCAATGTTTCGAACGACATCGACGATGTAGATGACAGTTCAATTTCACCCACCGACCTTATGATGTTGATGTACACATCGGGCACCACCGGGCTTCCCAAGGGCGTAACAATTCCCCAGGTCAGCGGCAGTGGTGGTTCATCCAGTTTACTGACTATGGCGGGGTTAACCCCCGAAGACGTGTTCTACACCTGCCTGCCGCTGTTCCACGCCAACGCGGCCTTGATCTCGGTTTGGGGCACCTTTGGTTTGGGCGCTCGATTGGTATTGAGCCCCCGATTTTCAGCATCTCGATTCTGGGACGAAATTCGTCATTACGGCGCTACGCAATTCAACGCCTTGGGCGCCATGATGCCCATCCTCTATAAACAACCCGCCAAACCCGACGACGCCGATAATCCTTGCCGCATAGTGCTTTCCGCCGCTTGCCCTAAAGAAATTTGGGAAGACTTCGAACGCCGTTTCGGGGTGAGTATCGTCGAATTTTATGGCACGGTTGAAGGTGGCATGACCATGGCCGGTCCTGACGCACCCATTGGCTCCATAGGTAAACCTTTGCCAACCAACGAAATGCGGGTGGTTCGCGATGACGACACTGATTGCGATGCTTTTGAAGTGGGTGAGTTGATTTCCCGTCCTGTAGGTGGGCGGCCAACGGTTCAATATTATAAGAACCCCGATGCCACGGCAGAAAAAACTAAAGGTGGTTGGCTTCGTTCCGGTGATAATGCCTATTTCGATGATCAGGGTTATTTGTGGTATTCCGACCGTAAGAAAGATTTCATGCGAAGGCGAGGGGAAAACATTTCTTCGTTCGAAGTTGAAAAAATTCTGAACAAACACCCCGACGTTTTAGAAAGCGCGGTTTATGCCGTTCCTTCAGAACTAGGTGAAGACGAGGTCATGGCAGCTTTGGTGATGCAGCCAGGTGCCAACTTGGACCCTTTGAGCATCATGGCGCACTGCGAAGAGCACATGGCCTACTTCATGGTGCCAAGATACCTGCGAGTGGTGGATGAGTTCGAGAAAACCGGAACACACCGAGTGCAGAAACAGTCACTGCGCGAGGTAGGAATCACCAGCGAAACCTGGGATCGTGAGGCCGCTGGATATGAACTTAAGCGTTGAACTCCGCACGCTAAGCCATGCCATAGACGTTAGAGGTGAACGTTCATAAGCAAAGTAGATGGGGGATATATGAAAAGAATGTTGGGTAGCAGGTCGAGCCAAGCCTTAAGCGCCTTGGTGCTGGTGCTAGTGCTAGCTCTGGTGGCGACTGCTTGTGGTGGTAACAGTAACGACAACTCACAAGGATCAAATTCATCGACCACGGTCGACCCGACGGGAAATGAAACCACAAGCCCCGGCACCGAGAGCGGAGATGAAACCGAAGCTAGCTATGGGGGAGCGATTTCGGTCGGGTTACGGGCTGAGACCGCCAACTGGATTCCCGGGGAAGCAGTGGGTACCGGTGCCTTGATGGTCGCCCTCTCTATATACGATCCCCTGGTGTCATTAACGGCTGATGGCGACTTCGAACCGTTCTTAGCCGAGTCAATTGACCACAACGATGATGCCTCGGAATGGACCGTGACCTTGCGTGACGGGGTTCTCTTTGCCGACGGCTCGCCTCTAGATGCCGAAACTTTGAAGTGGAACTTCGACACCATCCACCATCGCGAGGGTTCTCGCACTCTAAGCACACTCACTAATGCTGGCGTGCTGGATATGGAAGTTGTTGATCCACTAACCGTGCGTTATCTACTCGATGGTCCAAACGCCGGTTTCCCCGATGTTTTGCGTGGCGCCGTGGGCTGGCCAATTTCCAGGTTGGCCTATGAAGCCGACCCCGAGGGCTACGGTCAGAACCCCGTTGGCACCGGTCCTTTCGTAATGACCGAATGGATTCGCGACGACCGAATTGTGGTGAAACGGAACGAGAACTACTGGTTCAAGGCGGCCAACGGCGATCAGCTGCCCTATCTCGATCAAATCACTTTCCGACCGATTCCCGATGAGAACAGCCGTACTCAAAGCTTGGCCTCAAACGACCTGCAAATGATTCACAGCTCGCGGGGCAGCTTCATCAAACAGATCATCGATCTTGTCGAGGCCGGGCCATATGAATACAACCTGCACACTGGTAACACGGCGGCGGCCACCTATTTGAATGTGTTGGTGCCTCCATTTGATGACACCCGGGTGCGTCAGGCGTTGGCTTATGCCAGCAATATGGACGCCATTGCACAGATTCTGGGCGACGATGGGCTGACCGAACCCACCTTTCAGTTATTTAGCACCGACAGTCCTTGGTATTCACCGGCTGCTGACGCCGCCTATCCCGAAGCCGACGGTAGAAACCTTGACGCTGCAATCGAGCTGCTAGATGCGTACCGGAATGATCCTAACCGGTCCGATGGTAAAGCCGTGGGTGCCGCTCTCGACCCCATAAAATATATGTGTCCAACCGATCCTGTACAGGTGCAGATGGCAGCGCTGTATCAAGGATTGTGGGATGACCTTGGTGTCGAGGTGAAGGTTGACACTGTAGATGAGCCAACTTTGGTAAGCCGCTTTGTTGGGTCGGCCGACACCTCACCACCCTTCGTAGGCGACTACGACACTAGTTGCACCTATATCTCCGGTGGGGAAGGTGACCCCTTCACCGCCATTGCCGGTGCCTTCGGGCCGGTGGCGACCACCCCCGGTAATATCACCAACTTCACCGACCCGCGTATCGACGATCTGCTCGAAGACCTCAAGTCCACCGTCGATCTGGCTACGCGTAAAGAAATCGTTGAGAAGATCAGCATCATTGTGGCCGAGGAAGCCCCCATAATTTGGGCTTCAAAAACACCCACCATCGTGGCCTACAGCAACAAACTTCACGGCGTTAAAGACTGGAGGTTACCAAGTGGCGAGCTGGGCAATGGCACTCCAGTAGGAGATGCTCGGTTCCACCAGGTCTTTATCGCCAAATAGTGTCATATGGTCCCTCTGAGCTAGCTCTATTGGTGGTAGGCAGCTAACCATATGACCTGTTACGCCGAGGCGGTCATCCCCTGTACTATGTACAGCCGTGAACCGTCTCGGCGTTAACAAACATTTTCACCACGTTCGTGGCCCAAGTCGTGAGCGTCGCATTGTTGAGTTGAGCGTTATAGCGCGGTCTTGCTGGTCGCCATCTTGAGCACGCCACGCCGAAACTTTGGTCTCGATTCGTTGCGAGGCTTGGCAGTGGTGGCCGTTCTGGCTTACCACCTGGGCTTCCTAAGCGGGGGTTTCCTAGGCGTAGACGTGTTCTTCGTGCTGTCAGGGTACCTTGTGACCGTCCTGGCGCTTAGAGAGAAAAGCACGACCGGAACGTTCAATGCCAAGCAATTCTGGCTACGACGCTTCAAACGCTTAGCCCCAGCTGTTTTTGTGGTGGTACCCACAGTATTGCTGGGTGCCTACTTGCTTGGCTGGGAGCGGTCTGGTTTCAAGAGCTTGGGTTGGGATGCCACGGCCACTCTTGGCTGGTGGGCCAACTGGCGACAAGCCTACGGTGCCGACACCGGTTATTGGGGTGGTGCCCCATCGCTGTTTCGCCACACCTGGAGCCTTTCGGTCGAAGAACAGTTTTATCTGGTGTGGCCTCTCTTGTTGCTAGCGGCTTTCGGTATGGCGTCTCTAATGCAATCGTTCATTGGGAAGCGGCGCCTTCGCTTAGATGATCGCTCACAATTCGCCGACGAAACTGGCCCCAGTGGTGCTGCTCAGCTGAGTGTGGGTACCAGTGCCAAAGCAGGCGTCAGCATTTCGGCGGCACCAAAGGTGGGCATTACCGACGAAAATGGCATGCGCAAGTCGGCGGCACCAAGGGTGGGCATTGCCGTGGCCTGGGTAGCAGCGGCCGTGGTAGCCACTTCGGCTACTTGGATGTTGTGGTTGTCGCACCAAGTAGCGCCCGGTGGATTTAACCGCATCTACCTGGGCACCGACACTCGCATTTTCGCTCCCGCTTAGGTGCACTTTTGGCGGTTGTTTGGCCATTGGATCGACAAATCACTAGGCGGACATCTAAATCAGCACTCCGAGTCGCGGCGCTTGGCTCGGCTCTGGTGGTGATTTGGCTCATGACCAAGGTTGAGGTTTTCGACCCAGCTCTTTATCGCCACGGGGTGCTGCTGCTCGTGGCCGCGTTGAGCGCGGTCATGCTGGTGGGTTTTTCAACCTTGCCCCGGGTTGATCCGTTGACCAGCTGGCTAGGTCGCCGCTCTTATGGCATCTACTTGTGGTCTTGGCCGATTCAACTTTTTGTCAGTGACAAGTGGCCCTATGCCAGCCAGACCGTGGTGGCCTCAATAGTTGTCGCCATATCGTTGATCGCTGCTGAAATTTCCTGGCATCTAGTTGAATACCCTGTGCAGCGTGGTGTGCGGTGGGCACGGTATTCCACCAACCGACGCCGGGTTGGCGCAGTTATGGCGCTCGCCAGCTTGGTGGCAATCTCGGCGGTGTTTACAACTTCGACGGCCCGATTCGGTTTGCCCCAGGTTCCCGATGACCTGCACCTGGTGACAGCGGCCCTTGCCGAGGGTGGTACCACGTTAGATTCCAATGGTCACGGCCTACCCACAGAAATGTCTGATGATTCCGTCAGTGCTGACCAGGTGGTATTGCTGTACGGCGACAGCGTGGCTCTCACTATGTATGAGTACTTCCCTTGGGGCGACCCGCCTGACAATATTGTCTCGGTGATTGGCCGTGCCGACATTGGCTGTGGGCTCCTAGCGCCCCTCAAATACGAATTTCCCTATGTCGGTATTTATGCTTCGGTAACTCGTGAACACTGTGTTAACAACGATGCGTGGTTTGCAGGTGGATTAGCGCTTCATCCTAATGTTGTTGTCTTGATGCCGGGGGCCTGGGAATGGTCGGAAGCGCGTTCACCAAGCGGCGAAATGATTGAATCTCAATCTCCACAAATGGCAGCCTTGCTGGCCGCACGAATTGGGGAACTGGCTGGACGTGCCGATGCCGCCGGTGCGCGCACCGTGGTGCTGCCGTGGGCATGCCCCGGACATCGTGATGATCTGCCACAGCGGCGTGAAGCTTCTTATATCAGATGGATAAACGATGTCTTAGAAGGTGCAGTGGCCGACGTCGACCATCTGCCAATTGAAATGGCCAAACTTCCGCCGGGCGTGTGCCAGGGCGATGACCCGGCTGGCCGCCCAACCAGTGCCAAGAATGATGCGTTCAGGAACGAAATCCATGTGCGTGACGCTGCGGGTGGCAGGTGGGCTTGGCACCACTGGATTGGGCCCTCCATTGCCGCGACTGGTGCTCTCTAGAGGGTAGAGTGCACGAATGTCTGATCTCCAAAAACCTGTTGTTGAAGTCAATTCGTCCGATAACCCGCCCGATCAATTGGTGTTGGAAGACCTCAATGTTGGCGACGGTGCCGAAGCCAAACCCGGTCAACAAGTAGAAGTTCACTATGTGGGTGTTGCCTGGAGCAACGGTGAACAATTCGACGCTTCGTGGGATCGCAACGATACCTTCAGTTTCGGGCTCGGCCAGGGTCAGGTTATTGCTGGCTGGGATGAGGGTGTTGCTGGAATGAAGGTTGGTGGCCGTCGACGCATCACCATTCCACCACATCTGGGCTATGGCGAATACGGTGCAGGCGGCGTGATCAAAGGTGGCGAGACCCTGGTTTTCGTGGTTGACCTACTGGGCGTCAGCTAACCCCGGCACCACAAGCCGCCATGGCGCCGGATCCATGTCATGGTCTGCGGTTAGGTGGTGCTTACTCGCCACGATCTTGTTATGAGTTTTCTTCGCTAAGCGCATCAAACTCATAACAAGATCAGCAGAAAGTTGCCGTGCTAACCCTTGAGCACGACCTCAGGAGGTTGAGGCACCACCGCTGGACGCTCATAGATCAGCGGCACACCGTCGAACATGTCGAAGTTGATGGTCAAGCGGGTCTTGGTACACGTGTAGCTTCCCGAACCCGATGGCGTAATTATTTGGCCCGGACCATCCATAACTACGGTCATGCCGTCGCTTTCGCTGATATGGACATTGGGGTCGGTGTAACTCTTGTAATCCTCTTGATCGGTGCGCGATGCGAAATCGATGACAGCGATGTTCCAAGCGGTAAAGATCTTGCCGTCAGCGCTGTAATCGAGCCCCTGGACCCAGCGCATGAAATACGAAATGTCCAAGTTTCCAGCCGGGTTCTTGAAATGATATCTAGTTTCAAAATCATCTCCCCACGTGAACGCTCGGCCGTCGCCTTTGAAATGGATGAAGTAGTCGCCGATGAAGCGAACTGTGGAACCATCGAGCGATAGGCCTTCGTTGGTCACCATCTTCAAAATGGCCTCTGAATAGGTGTCATTGACCAAGGTCCAAGTGCCGCTTAAGCAGGCATCGCATGGATAATGTTCAATCTTGGAAACTTCAAACTTAAACTCGTGTTCGTCGGTGGTCGTGGTGGTTACAGCAGCCAATATGGAAAGTGGATCATCACATGGGGTTCGGATTGTGGGAAGTAACCCGCTCCAGGCGTCGCGGTTCATTCGTTCTTTCACCGGTGCTAGGTGTGCAGCTCCCTTGGAGGTGGTCACATCTTCTTGTTCAAATAGGTGAGCCTTCTTATATCTGATTCCGTGGCGTGCTGCGACGAAGGGTTGAACCTTGACGGTAATAGTTTTGCCTTCGGCAGGCTCTGGTAAATTAATACCGTGGGAACTTGCTGGCACCGGTCGGCTGTAGGTCGGCACCCCAACGGTGATGAGGTCGATCGTGAAACGCTGAAAGCGTTCAGCTATTTCTGGGTCTTTTCGCAGAGCGTTCAGACCTTGGGGCAACAATTCGGCCTGTAAGTTCCACACATGTTTAGGTGAATGCTCATTCACCAGAAACATCCACCAAACCCAAACTTCATAGCTCATTTGATCGAGAGCGGTGTGAACCGAGCGTTTCATAAAATCGCCCATCAACTTACGTTCCACACCGCCGTCAGGAACGATCAGGTGTGAGAACATCTCGGCCATAGCTTCGACGATCCAATTGTTTTAGCGTTTATGTGTTCGGTTCCGAACGAGGCAAATTGTTGACAGTGCAGCTGTTCGTGCGCGACTACCTGGTTGAATTCCCGTTATAGATCATGCTTTGCCGCGTAGAACTCGCCGGTAAACATTGAGATCATGCATTGCTCGCCCATGAGGTCTCGGTCGCGGTTTATGGCAACGCCAAGAAGGCCCGGGTTTCGCGCTTCGGTTATAAGTAAGACTGAATCCATGTTTTCTCCACCCCAATCTGTGGTGGTTTCGACGGTTTCTTGCATTACATCGAGGGCCGATTAAGCTAGTGAACGAAGTGGCGAAGGAAAGATGACCTTCAGCTCGACGCTGTTTACGTCTCGGGAAATAACCTGCCAGCAATCAACTTTGGTCCGAGGGTCAACGTCATCAAACATATTTAGCGCCGGTTTAACGCAGTCCTCATCAGAAACCCGTACCAGCCGACCGGTGTTTACAGTGAGGTACCCGTCTGGGCCATCGGCTTCATGTAGCCCATTTGATGAGCTAACAGCCTTTAGCTGGCTGGCCATTTCTCGCGGAGAATCGCCATCAAGTGCGGCACGGCCACGTAGGGAACCGGCCTCCTCAAGGTGGTCTTGATGCGAGACGCTTGCCGATTCAGACCCTTCATCGACATTAAATTCGGAGGGGAAAAGTTTGTGAACCGGCGGCAACACAATGTTTAGAAGGCGGCGCAGCTCATCTTTTTCGGCTTGCGATATGTTGTTACTATCTAGCAGCTCGAAGCCCAGCTGGGTGACTTCGGTGAAGCTGTGATGAATGACGTCATCCCAAACGTCGATCGTCTCTGCGGGCAGCTCTCCAATCAGAACCTGTAGCACGGTGGTGGTGCCTTCTGCCCAGCCCCACACACCCGTTTCGGCACCTTCGGTGATCAGCTCTTCGAAGGAAACATAACGTGTGCTGGTGTCATCGGGGTACGGGTCGTCGTCGACGTCGGTGTGTAGGTCGGTGTCGTCGTCATCATCATCATCAAAATTAACGATTTCAACCGTTGATGATCGGGTGCCAAATTTATAGCGGACTAGCGAGTTGGTGTCGCTTGGTGTGTCGGTGGAACCCGGTTGGCGAGTTTCTGACGCGTCTTTTGAATCGTTGGCGTTGGTACACCCAAAAGCTACGAGGAATATCAACACCAATAAGAGGCTTCGTAACCAAGCTGTCAGCCGCCATGAGGCGTAAACGTTGTGGATGTCAGACCTCATGCGCCGGGACCTTAGACCAAAGTCGAGATGGCTGCGCCAAAAGTGGTTACTAGGTGATAAGCAGGCAATACGTGTGAGGTGCGATTAAGCATCGGCGTTCACCACTGCTATGGTTCTCGCCAATCAGATGGCTTTCGAACCAACCGGCGCAATTCCAATGGAAGGGCTGCGTTGTTGGTGACTGTAGCGAGCAGCTCTTGGGCTGATTCGCTTGGTGAATATGGTTCTTATCGGTTTTGGGGTGCGGGGGCGAGGCCCGGCAAACCCGGGTGGATGCTGTACAGGTTCATCGAACAAGATGACCTTTCATGACGGGAGCAAGATCACGGTGATCATCACAAATCGCAAACAAAGTTGTGCCAGGCGTAACAAGGCAGCAATGACCTCACGGAGTTTTGCCGTGGTGGTTGTTGCATTGATGGCCTTGGCCGCAGCCTGTGGTTCAGGCTCGGGTGAGGAAGCAGAGGCGAGTCGCAACAGCACGACTACTACTGCCAACACGTCAACGTCGCAAGGATCCACCAGCTCGACCATTCATCATGGTGAAGAATGCGCCGAGTTGGACGAAATCGCTGAGATTCTGGGTGGCCCGGTAGTGGATTCAGTAACCGGCGGAGCTGAGTTTGGACTAGCGGCCGATTTGGGTTTCGATGACGACGACTCGGTTGAGGCAGTCGAATTGGGATACACCTTCAGCGGCTGTGCCTACAGCCTTGCCGACTTGGATAATTGGGGCGAAGTGGCGATTGTGCGCATTAGTTCCGACGCTTTCGATTCCACCGATTTGTACGACGCGTTGGCGGTGCGAGCCGAACAGCTCGCGGCGAAAAATGGTTTCAACGCCATAGATGACTTCGAGCATGAGGCCTATAAAGACGGTCAAGGGGTGGTGCTTTTAACGGGCGAAGCCATGGTCTTCGTGACATTCGAGCCCACCGTGGCTGGCGATTCTTACCAAGAGGCTTTCTTGCTTGCGAAGCTGGTCGAACAGCTCGGTTTAGTCGCCACCGATGCCCCGCTTGAATGTGAAGAATTAGCTCAAACCGTGTCGCAAGGTTTTGGTGAAGTTGTCGATACCCGAGCGTCGGGTGGGGCGTCTTCGATCGACGAGTTGAGCTTTGACCATTGGGCATGTGAATTTCGGTTTGATGATGCGGCCAATGAATTTGATGGGGTAGGCACCGTTCGAATTAGCCAACCCCACTATTGGGATGATTGGGTGACCGCCAAGCAAAACTCTCCGTTTACAAGAACGTTTGTTGAACATCGTTTAAACGGCCTCGAGGCCTTTGATACCGGTCATGAACTGTTCGTTAACCACCCAGACAGTCCGATTCGTATTACTGCTACCGGCGACGATCTCTCACTTGGTGCGACCGAAACTCGGCTAGCGATTGCCCAACTGGTCGCCATCACTGACTAGTGGCCGCTTGTTTGGTGTCTTCGTTCCCGATCTTGTTATGAGTTTTCTTCGCTAATCGCACAAAACTCATAACAAGATCATCTCCGGGTTCCGTGTGAACAGTTTGCCGGGTATTCTCGGCAAACCCGGTGAGGACAGGAATGAAAAGCGCTATAACTCCATGAAAAGCACTACAACTCGGCTGACTATCCAAGGGCTTGAAATAGAGCTCGTTCGAAAAAGTATTAAGAATCTACACATTCGTGTCTACCAGCCTGATGGCCGGGTGAAGGTGTCCTCACCCCGAAATCTGCCCAATGCCGAAATTCATCGGGCTGTGGTTAACCGTATGGCATGGATCCGTGAGCAGCAGAACCGTTTCCGGGCGGCCCCGGCACCGTGGGTTCCCCAATTTGTCACTGGTGAAACGCATTTCGTTTGGGGTGTCGAACGTCAACTAGATCTGGTGGAACGACCTGGTCGAGCTCTGGTTGAACTAAAAGATGGGTGGCTGTGCCTTGGAATCCCCCCGGGTTCCGATGCCACTAAACGCCAAAGGGTGCTGGAAGACTGGTATCGCCAGCAACTTAAAGATGTTATGCCTGATGTAGTGGCTAAATGGGAGCAACGGCTGAATGCCCCGGTGGCCGAATGGCGTATTCGGCGTATGAAAACTCTGTGGGGGTCTTGCAGCATTCGAGCTCGTCGAATTTGGCTAAGTTTAGAACTCGCGAAAAAGCATCCGCACTGCTTGGACTATGTAGTGGCGCATGAGATTGCTCACCTGTTGCAACGTAACCACGGACCGGCGTTCGATGCCATCATGACGAGCGTCTTGCCAGAATGGCGCGATCGGCAGCGCTTGTTAGAAACGCCGACGCCCGCTTCTCCGGCATCGTTGCGGCCAACATTGTTTAATCCACACATTCGCCAAGAATCCGGTTCCAGCTATAAGTGGTTCGTTGCTTGATTCGCCTTGATCTTGTAGTGACTTTCAAGCGGATAGCGCATCAAACTCAATACAAGATCGGAAAACGTCGTGTTTGGCGACAGGTCGCCACCAGATCGTCTAAGGTGCAAGGTACTCGTACTAATCGAGTCACAGGGGGGGCCTGTGGGATCCAAGGAACTATCGCTCTGGTTTGATGCCGGGTTCGTAGTTTTGGCATTGCCGGGTGTCTCTTCACAGCGAGAGTTTCGCTCACTGAGATGAGGTAAAACTTATGACCGACCAAGCGCTACTCGACGCCGCGTCCGAGGGCATGGCTCTTGCTTTCTGGGCCGAGCGACAGCCTGATTTGCCAGCCGTAATCTCCATCAACGGCGATCGTACCTTTGCTGAATTGAATGCCAATGTGAACCGGCTTTCGCGTGCCCTGCGCGAACGAGGGGTGGAAGATGGTGACTCGATGGCGGTCATGATGGCTAATCGCCCAGAATTTTTCGAAGCCGTTCAGACAGCGCAGCGAATCGGCATGCGTTATACCACAATTAATTGGCATCTTACTGGGGAAGAAGCTGGTTACATTCTGAATGATTGTGAGGCCAAAGTCTTTGTGGCTGATGCAAGATTTGCCGGTACGGCTGCCGAAGCGCTGACCTATGCCCCGAATGCCACCATGCGTATCTCCGTTGGGGGAGAAATCGAAGGTTTTGAGCGCTTAGAAGAGGTCATCGCGGGGGTGGAGGGTTCCGACATAGAGAACCCAAGCCCAGGTGTTCACATGCTATATACCTCGGGCACTACTGGGCGACCCAAGGGCGTTTCGAGAGAGCGAACCCCCGACGTGGCCCGAGACATGGCGTTGCTATTTTTGGAAGGCACTGCTCAATACAAAGCGGGTGAATCGGTGAATTTATGTACCGGGCCGCTTTATCATGCTGCGCCGCTGTACCAAAACCTTAATGCCCCGATGATTTGTGGTGTGCCCGTGGTGATGATGGATGGTTGGGATGCCGAAGAAACATTACGACTAATCGATGAGCATAAAATTACGCACACTCATATGGTACCCACCATGTTTCATCGGCTGTTGTCGCTGCCAGAGGAGGTACGTAATAAATATGATGTTTCTTCACTTGAATATGTGAATCATGGCGCGGCGCCATGCCCAGTTAGTGTGAAGCAGCGGTTAATCGAGTGGATCGGTCCGGTGGTATATGAATATTATGCGGCTACCGAAGGCGGTGGCACTACGGTTGACAGCTATGAATGGCTTACTAAGCCTGGCACTGTGGGCAAACCGCCCACCGATGATCACGTGGTTATTCTGGACGAGGCCGGAAACAAGGTTGGTGTCAACGAAACCGGCACTATATACCTCAAAGCACCCGAAGTAGGACGCTTTGAATATTATAAGGATGCTGATAAGACAGCTCGTAGTTATAGTTATGGCTCGGGCGGTTATTTCACCCTGGGTGATGTGGGGTATATAGACGACGATGGGTATCTATTCCTAACTGATCGCGATTCCAACCTAATTATTTCGGGTGGCGTGAATGTCTATCCCGCGGAAGCTGAAGCCGAGCTGATCGCCCATCCAGCCGTTGGCGATGTGGCGGTGATTGGTATTCCTGATGATGAGTGGGGTGAGCTGGTAATTGCCATTGTTGAACCGCAGCCCGGGGTACAGCCGTGTGATGAGTTAGCGGCCGAATTGATTGCTTTTGTACGTGAGCGTTTGGCTCATTACAAGTGCCCTAGACGGGTTGAGTTTCGTGATGAATTACCTCGACATGACAATGGCAAATTGTATAAGCGGCTATTGCGTGACGAGTATCGCCAGGCCGCTTCGCCGCAAACCTCGTAGGCAACGCGTGTAAAGAATTTAGCCACCAATAGGTTTCTTTGCTGCGAGGCGGGTATGGCTCTAAGGAATTAGAAGCTTCGCACAGCCCTTTGTGGCAGGGACCTTCGAATGAATGAAGAGGCACAAATGACTGATCAAGCGCTACTCGATGCCATCGGGCAGGGAATGACTGTGGCTTATTGGGCCGCTCGCCAGCCCGACGTGGCCGCCATTATTTCTGAGAGTGGAAACCGTAGCTTTGCTGAGTTGAACGCAAACATTAATCGTCTGGTGAGGGCCTTGCGCGACCGTGGCGTCGACGCAGGAGATTCGATGGCGATAATGATGGCCAATCGACCTGAATTTGCCGAATCGAATCAAGCCGCACTGCGAAGCGGACTTCGATACACAACAATTAATTGGCATCTAAGTGGGGAAGAGGCCGGCTATATTTTGAACGATTGTGAGGCCAAGGTTTTCGTAGCCGACGTTAGATTCGCCGATGCCGCCCAGGAAGCCTTGCAGCACGCGCCTAACGCAACGGTATGTATTTCAGTTGGGGGCGAGATTGAAGGATTTGAAACCTTTGAGTCGGTAATCGAAGGCCAGGATGGCAGTGACGTCACCGATCCTGAAATCGCTAGTCAAATGCTCTATACCTCGGGCACCACTGGGCGGCCAAAGGGAGTGTCACGAGCACGGTCATCCGATGTGGCGCTGCAGCAGGCCATAAGAATTTTGGAGGGACCGACCAACTATGTGCCTGGTGAGTCAGTTCACCTGGTGACTGGTCCCCTCTATCACGCCGCCCCATTGGGAATTTCATTAAATTCCTCGTTAATTGCTGGTGCTGGCGTGGTGCTGATGGACGGCTGGGACACTGAGGGAGCGCTGGCTTTGATTGAAAAACACCAGGTCACGCACAGTCACATGGTGCCAACCATGTTTCATCGCATGTTGTCGTTACCTGAAGAGACACGCCAGAGATACAACCTGTCGTCACTAAGGTATGTGAACCATGGAGCTGCGCCATGCCCGGTGAGCGTGAAGCAACGCTTGATCGAGTGGTTAGGCCCAATTGTGCATGAATATTATGCCGCTACTGAGGGCTCGGGCACCACGGTAGATAGTCATGAGTGGCTAACAAAACCCGGTACTGTGGGCAAGCCCCCGACCGATGATCATGTGGTAATTCTCGATGAGAACGGTGAGGCCGTGGGCGCTAATGAAACCGGCACTATATACCTCAAAACACCGGAAGTGGGCCGTTTTGAGTATTACAAAGATGCTGATAAGACTGCTCGCAGCTATAGCTATGGTTCAGGGGCGTATTTCACCTTGGGTGACATTGGTTATATGGATGAGGATGGCTATCTCTTCCTCACCGACCGTGATGCCAATCTCATCATTTCGGGTGGTGTAAATATCTATCCAGCCGAGGCTGAGGCCGAGTTGATTGCCCATCCGGCGGTTGGCGATGTGGCGGTGATTGGTATTCCAGATGATGAGTGGGGTGAGCTGGTAATTGCCATTGTTGAGCCGCAGCCCGGGGTGCAGCCGTCTGACGAGCTAGCGGCCGAACTGATTGCTTTTGTACGTGAGCGTTTGGCTCACTACAAGTGCCCCAGGCGGGTTGAGTTTCGCGACGAACTCCCACGTCACGACAACGGGAAATTGTACAAGCGACTACTGCGGGATGAATATCGCCAGGCCGCTCGCAAGGCCGTTTCTGAAGGGTTGGCTCAATGAGGTGAACATCGGGAATATAGGCAAATAGTTGTTGAGGCGGATGTGCGTGGGTTGCCGTCAAATTGGATGAAGTTCACCGATTTAGGGATATGAAGTACTAGCTACATTAAGTGTAATGAGATAGGTAGAGATAAGTGTCATAACAAAATACAAACAATAACTGGGGGGAATAATGCGAACTAAAAATCGCAAAATTATAATGCTGTTCGGTGTCATAATGATCACCGGTATGTTGGCAGCCGCATGTGGCTCTAATGCCGACACCAACGGCGGTGCTCAAGCACCTGGGCCTGGGGGAGGCGGTGGTGATGAAGCGCCAGTGGATGAAGGCGAGCCGATATCAGGTGGGTTTTTAAAAGCCCACATGGTTTCTGATGCTGACACTCTTGATCCGCATGCTTCGGGTTCGTTCAACGTGCACGACCGGGTCGGGGCGGCATCGAATCGCCTGCTTAAGCCCGATATGGACCCGAAATATGAGTATGGGGAAGCTCCGCTCGTGGGCGATTTAGCAGAACGTTGGGAAATCTCGGACGACCAGCTTACTTATACGTTTTACCTGCGTGACGATGTCTTTTGGCATGATATTGCGCCGGTGAACGGCCGCCAATTTGTAGCTGACGATGTGCTGGCCACCTTCGAGCGAGTACGCGAGATGGGGCATCAATCGTACATGTTAGAAAACGTGGATTCTATCGAGGCGCCCGATGATTTTACGGTGGTGTTCAACCTTTCTGAACCGTTCGCACCATTACTCAACTATTTGGGTAATCACTTCATGTGGATAATGCCCCGTGAAGGTGTTGAGGGTGAATATGATGTGGCCAAAATGGTTATTGGCACAGGGCCATTCATAATGACCAAATGGGAACAAAACGTAACGACTGAGTATGTGGCAAACCCAAACTACTTTGAAGAAGGGATACCTCGCATTGATGGATTTTCTCTGCCTGTCATCGCAGAGACAGGCGCTAGGGTCGCCGCTTTTAGGGCTGGCGAGCTTGACTTAATCAGCTCTATTGACCCACGCGAGAAAGACTCGATCTTGAGTAGTATTCCAGGCTCAAGGCTGTATAGCTATTTAAGTTTCTCACCGACGAATCTTTACATAAATACTGCTGTTAAGCCATTTGATGATATTCGAGTACGCAAAGCGATGAGCATGGCGATTGATCGTGAAGCTGGTGCGGAAGCGCTGTTTAGAAACTGGAGTTACACCGGTCCGGTTAATACTCACTTAACCAAGTTTGCACTTCCACAAGAAGAACTAGCCGAGCTATTGCCCTACGACCCAGAGCGCGCCAAAGAGCTGTTGGCCGAGGCCGGATATCCAGACGGATTTTCCACCAAACTAATTGTGACGAATGGTTACGGTCCGGTCGTTGTTAGCGGGGCGGAATGGCTGGTTGCTGACCTTGCGGAGATTGGTATCAAGGTTGAACTCGAGCTACTCGACTATGCCACCTACTGGAGTAATCGCTGGAGCCTTCAGAATTACGAGATTGGTTACGGTCCGATCACGCCGTTTATGGAGCCTGACGAATGGCTGCGTAGCCAATTAGGAACTGGTAGCCCACGAAATTGGTTTGGGATTTCGTCGCCGGAGCTTGACGAGATGCTCGATGAGCAAATTTCGATCATGGACGAAGACGAACGCATCGAGAAAGTCCAAGACATTCAACGTTATGTTATTGAGAACATCATGGACCCCATTCCAACCTGGTTGGCGGTAACCGAACTTGTGCTCGGTCCAGACGTGCGTGGTTACCACTACCAGCCCCAATACGGGCTCAACCCGTACAAGTATCTGTGGTTGGACCGCTCGTAATTACGTTGATTGGCGGAATAACGATCTGTCGAACTTGTAGTGAGTTTCATGCGGATAGCGAGTAAAACTCACTACAAGTTCAAGCGCCACCAGTGGCGAACGCTGTCATGTGGAGTACCAGAATCACTGCTGACGAGCCTTGCCCACGGGTCTAAGTTGGTGGCCCGGCCATGTGCGCCAACGCATTTACGACTTCTGGATGTGTTCAACCAGCTGGTCAAGTACTGTGCCCCAACCACTTATGAAGCCCATATCGTCGTGCTGTTTACGTCCTTCGGGGTCTTGATGAATTGCCAATGCGCGATATTGGCAACCGCCAGAGGCGGTCGGTTGCAATTCGAGAATGGCGGTAAATGGCATCGAGCTAGGCTGTGGACGAAATCCGGTGCTAAGGGCCTCCGTCCATACCAAGCGTTGGTTGGGCACAATCTCTAGGTAGCAGCCAGTATTGTCGAATAGCTCTTCACCATCAGGCGAAGCCATGGCGGTGCGAAAGCCACCACCCGGTCGCAGGTCAATCTCACAAGTCGTTATGGAATATGGCCGAGGCGCAAACCATTCTTTGACTGACTCGGGATTGGTCCACGCCGCGAAAACGGCTTCGGGCGAAACGGGTACCTCCCGAATGAGTTCGAGGTCTAGTTGCGGGTTGATTGTGTAAGGAGTGAAACTCACGAATTCTCCGTTTGGTTGATTGCGTACTGGTCAAGCTGGTCAAGCCGTTGTTCCCATATTCGACGTTGGTCTGCAAGCCATCCTTGTGCGGCGGCGAGCCCTTTGGTGGAGAGGGCGTAAGTGCGAGTGCGACCTACTTTTGTCGATGTCACTAGACCTGCTGATTTCAAGATCGCGAGATGTTGAAGAAACGACGGCAATGCCATATCGAACGGTTCGGCCAGTTCCGAGGTGGTAGCTACACCTGAAACCAGACGTTCAATCACTTGTCGCCGAGTTGGGTCGGCAAGAGCTTTGAAGATCTTGTCGATCTCCACCAGACACTTAGGCATTAACCTAACTATTGCATGTCAGTAAAGAGTCGTCCATGGCGCCTCAACGGGTGGCCCTTCGAACTTGAGCTGGCCAATGGGGCTAAAGCTGAAATTTGATAATTCTGCACCGAGGGATGTGGGAACAGCGGAATGTGGGCCCCATGGAATCTGTGGTCGTTGGTGACTGATCCACCGAGAGTAGGAGTGGCTTAGCTTCGCGTCGGTCGGGAGATGCATGGCCGCGGTTGAGTGGCAGAGCTTCACGTCGGTCAGGGTCGGTCGAGTGTTTGTGGAGCGGTACGCGGTGCAAATGCATGCAAGTACAAGACAAGTTATAATACAAGTGTTATGCAAGTATGAGTGAGTCTTACTGTTGCGATTTTCATCGGTGTGGCGGCACTCGCCACCTCGGCTATGACTGCCATAGTTGGCTTCGGCGGTGGCATGGTGCTTATTGCCGTGTTGCTGGCATTCGTTGACCCTCAGGTCGCCATCCCAGTCCATGCCGCCATCCAGCTAATGTCGAATGGTACGCGCTCAATCATCAGATGGCACGAGGTGGAGTGGTGGATAGTTGTGCGCTTTAGCGCGCTTCTTCTTCCTTCTGGGGCGTTAGCCATGTTGCTAGCCACTAGCATCCCAACGCCGGTACTCCGGCTAGCAATCGCCGTAACCGTGCTGGCCGCCACCTGGGTGCCTGAACGCCTGGGGCAAGAGATTCGTAAACCCGGCACTGGCACATGGATTGCGACTGGTGCAGTCATAGGCGGCCTGAACATAATTGTCGGCGCTACAGGACCACTCCAAGCTCCGCTTTTTCGTTCAGCCACCAGCACCCGCATGGCCTTCGTCGGCACATTTGCCATGTGTCAAACCCTGGGACACCTCACGAAAATTGTTCTGTTCGGTGCCACTGGATTTGGACTTCAGGAAAATCTAGCTGCGATAGCGTTTGGTGCCGTCGGGGTTCTCATTGGAACACGGCTGGGTAGCAGCGTGCTGGATCGAATGCCTGAAGCTGGTTTCCAATATTTGTACTTAGTGTCAATTACTGCGGTAGCGGTGTACCTTCTCATTGACGCCGCGTTCCGCTTCTGAGCTGCCCCACTGGCTTTATTTTGAGAAGCTTTACGGCTTGGAAACAAACCGTTGAGCTGTTCCCTCGCTGTTCACTGTCTCGGTGAAATCTGTGGGGATTATCCGCCGCCAGAATGCAACAGCATCATCATTGCCTGGGATTTCTTCAAGTAACCACTCGCCTGGGAAGAGCCGGAAGATCTCTTGGGCCGCGATGGTACCTACGCCGTTGCGGCGATGTTTCCGCACGATGAAGAACTCGCCGAAACGGTGCGGAGTGCCAGCTCGCACCAATGCCAACCCGCCGATGTAACCGTCAACCCGGACTATATAAGGAAAACGGTTCTCACCTTCGAGCCAATAATGATCTAGATATGGGTAGCCAAATTCCCCGTGCAAGCCCAGCTCGCGACCGTCAATTTCTGAGAAATCATGTGAATTCAGCTCTAACAGACGCCGCACAATGGGCTTCTCGTCCACGGACGCCTGCGTCACCTCAACCTTCATTCGTGCCATTCTACGCGCCTTGGTTGACGAGCGGTGGGTGTGGTGAGATGTCTTGAATGAAACCGCAGCGAGTACACATCACGGGGGCAAGCGGCACCGGCACCACCACGTTAGGGCGTGCCTTGGCCAGCGAATGGTCGATTCCTCACGCCGATGTGGACGATTATTTTTGGGAACCTACCGAACCGCCATACACCACTAAGCGTGACCCGCACACTCGACTAGAGCTCATGGATGCCGTATTCGTCGGCCGCAAAGCATGGGTGCTTTCGGGCTCGCTGCTGGGTTGGGGAGAGGCCTTAATACCAAACCTTGATGCGGTAATTTTCTTAACCTTAGAACCCACTGAGCGCCTTGGCCGGCTTAAAGAACGCGAACGCCAACGTTATGGCGACCGTATCGATGCTGGTGGTGACCTAGAGGCTGCGACGTCCGAGTTTCTTAGCTGGGCCGCAGGTTATGACGACCCAAACTTTCTCGGTCGAAGCTTGGTGTTCCATGAAGACTGGCTATCGAAGTTGCCGTGTCCAATTCTTCGCTTAGACAGTGGCCGCTCAATTTCTGATTCTGTGGCAGCGATTCTTAAGTGGGAACCAGCCGAGCAACATCATCTGTGATCTGACAGTCCTCCAGCGGATCTTGTAGTGAGTTTCACGCGCTATGCGAAGAAAACTCACTACAAGATCACCCGATGCGGGTGCCAGAGCCGAATTCTCGATTCAAACGACTTGGATATGGCTGCCGGTGAGGCTCGGGTGCGGCCATCGAGGAAGTTGTAGCTAGGCCGAAAGAAATATTTTGGCTATAAGCCAGATAGCGAACCGTGGTGACATTGCGGACATATACAGGGTGACAGACATTTTGCCCAGGAGTCCTGATGACTGAACTCACCGATGCCGAGCTGTGGCACCGGGTCCGATCTGGCGACGCCGAGTCGTTCGGTGACCTGTTCCGCCGGCACGGCCCAACGATTCATCGTTTTGCGCTGCGCCGCACTGGCCACCTCGACCAGGCGGATGACGTGGCAGCGGTAGTGTTCTTAGAGGCTTGGCGCTCCCGCGAGCGAACAGAACTGGCGAGTTCTTCGGCATTGCCTTGGCTGTATGGAATAGCCACCAACGTCATTAGAAACTGGCGGCGCAGTCGCCGTAGGCACGAAGCCGCACTTCAACGTATAGGTGACTTGCCGAGGGCAACATCGCGAGAAGTGGGAGAGCAAGTGGAGGCTGCCACAGAAGCCCGCCAAATCCTCGAGCAGATACCACGCCTGCCTCCCAAAGAATTCGACGTTCTAGTGCTGTCCACCTGGGAAGGGCTTTCTACTTCTGAGGTGGCGTTGGCGCTGGGTATCCCGCCAGGAACGGTGAAGTCACGCCTCAACCGAGCTCGAAACCGCCTGGCGATAAGTCAACCTCTGGCGCCGATTCCACAACTGCCACCCACATCGAAGGACTAATGATGAACGTTTTTCCTCATCACCCGGTACTAACTACTCTTACCCCGGCTGACACCGAAAGAATTGGCCAGGGCCTAATCAATGAGGTTCGCATGTCTCTAGAAACCACTAGTTCTGCGCACGGTTTTCGTGCTAGTCGTTGGCGTTCGCCCTACACCGTGGGTGCTGCCCTGATAGCTGGACTACTACTTGTGGTGGGGTTGGTGGTACTGGATGTAGGCCGTTCACCCTCAACCGCTGAAGCAATGTTTGTTGTTATCCCCAAAGGCGATTGGGTCGATATTTCTCCGAACTTAGACGCCCCAGGTTTCGATGCCGACGCTGCGGTGAAAGAACTGCGGGAGCTTGGGTTTAGCGCAGAACGCGCAACCTATCTTGAATCGCTGGACGAGAACGGTGTCCCGACTCATCGAGCCCCTGACCTAGAAGGAATGAGCCTGCGATCTGTGGGGTTAGATTTTGCAGACGGTACCGAAGCAATGTTCAACCTGCGAGCGCCGGTGGGCGCCGAGATGCCTACGACGGCCGACGGCAAGATGGTCGATTGGGAGGCCGCGGCTGAACAGTTCGGTTTACCTAGCCCGCACGATGAACAGGGAAATCTGCGGGAGGGAAGCGTTCTAACTCTTCGGCTTGATGCTCCTATAACGATCTGGGTGCTGACCGCCCCATGACATCAACTCAAAAAGGTGAGTTACTGCACGGCTTCGAGGGCCTCGGCGAAGGTGAACCGGCCATCATAAAGTTCTTTGCCTACTATTGAACCTTCGAGAAATATTCGAGAGCAGCCAGTGGATAGGGCGCGTTGCACAGAGACGTTGTCAACAACTCCGCCGGAGAGGTGTACCTCGATATCTAGCTGTCCAATAACGGAGGCAAGTAGTTCCGTATTGAAACCGCGATCGAAGGCCGCATCGAGATCGACTAGGTGAATCCACTTTGCGCCCCTGGCTTGCCACTCGAGCACTGCGTCGAGCGGGTGCCCGTCGGCCCGGAACCTAGCGACGACGGAAGCCGATTCCGCCGCGTGCGCCCAGGAGAAAAAGAACGATAAGGATAATCAGAAACGTTCGCATATGGTCACCCTACCCACCGATGATGGCCTTACCCAGTGCCGATGCAGCTGTAGAAGCGGGGGTCGGATAGCTCAGCTAGCGGCCCGAAAACTCAGGGGTCAACGCTCTTGGCCGTGGTGGTATCAAAACTACTGAAGAACCTTTGAGTCTTCACTAGTTGGTCGGCAATTCGGGCATCAATTGGCCAGCAACGCTGGGTCCCTCGAAGAGGGTCGGCAAATGTTTCTCAACTCCCGAACCTTGCCAGCTTTGAACGTGCTATGAATGCGTGATGAATTTTGACTCAAGCCAAAAACGAGGCGCGGCTGCTGCCCTGGTCATTGTGCTTTTATTGATTGGCGGTTGGTTGATGTTCCGCTCATCTAACGACGAAAAACACGACGCAGAGGCTAATACGAACAGCACCTCTGAAACCGAGGCTTCGGTCACGGTCGACAAGGACGCGGACCAGGACAAGGACGCTGATGAAAAGACGTCTGGAGCTCTCGAACCTGACAACGACTCCGGCGATGAATCGACGCCCGATAAACCGGTCGAACCTTCCTCCGGCTCTTCAACGTCTGACACGCTGCCTCGACCGCCCGCTCCGCCCGCTTCTACGCCCACCACCGTGCCGGCGTTACCATCGGGCCCCCAAGTGACATCTCTAACAGCATCGCCGGTGAACTGCCCAGACACGGTAACTTTGACCTGGCAAAGCGAGAACGCCACTGGCGTTGAAATCTCAATCGCATATCCTGGCGGGCTTTACGACAGTGGCCCTGCCAATGGTTCGATGGAAGTGCCTGGCCCCTGCGGAGGAGATTCTCAGACGTACTACGTGGTGGCCGTTGCCAGTAATGGTGATCGCCAAACCCGAACCCTGACACTGCCATAATCTGCCACGCCTAGGTTCTTGGCGCTGGGCCCAGGTTCTTGGCGCTCGGCTGCTGTGGATCTTGTAGTGAGTTTTCTACGCATAGCGCGACAAAGTCACTACAAGATCGGCTGGCAGACGCGTTGGGTGGGAAGGTGAATCACACCTTCCCACCCTTGACACATTTGTAGTGGAGCTGGCGGGAATTGAACCCGCGTCCGTCAAGTGGTCACCGACCGCGATACGACCATTTCCGAATTGTGGCTTTAGCGGCTACCACACCGTCGAATCGGCTAGATCCGAAGATCTTCCGCTGGGTCTTTCCCCAATGTCAGTGGTCTTTCGCACCGTCAGCGGTCTCTCCCAGCTGTCCTCCACTGCTTCTGTTGCCGGGCTGCAGTGAACTGGCCCCGCGTACCGTTACCGGTCGCGATTTGCCTCGATACTTAATCTAACGATTACGCAGCGAGAGCGAGGTCATCAGAATTGGCCTCTATTTTGGTTGCCCCGTTTAGGGAGTCTGAGCAACTCCGGTCGCACGTCCGACTTCCGAGCTTCACGTCGAAACCGATCAGCCCCATATCGGGCCCGCCCCCATAGCGATCAAATCTCTTTGAAAACTTTGGTGCGGGTGTCAAAAAACAAACTCGCAATGTTGCCAAGGCCTGCACGGAAACCTGCCAAAGCGCTATTGCTAGCTCATCTATACTACCCGGTTTGTAAGCCAAATCAACGGGCAAACTACTGATGGTCCGAACCGATAGGTCTGAACCGATGGTCCGAGTCGGCAGGTAGAGCCGAGATGGCAGTTAGGCCCGAATTGCTCGATAGGTCGGGTGGCCATCATATGGCTCAGCCAAATTTCGAACGGCTAATGGCGGCCTGGGCCTCTCGGGTAGCATCTCGTTCAGCAATCACTTGGCGTTTGTCCCACTCTTTACGACCCCGCGCCAAGCCCATTTCAACCTTGGCTCGTCCATCTTTGAAATAAATCGATAACGGCACCAATGTGAGATGTTCTTGGTCTAACCGGGCACCTAACCGCACAATTTCGTGCTTGTTCAAGAGCAGTTTCCGTCGACGTTCCGGGTCGATCCGGTCGTGCAATCCCGTGCTAAGCCAGGGCGAAATGTGCACCGAATGTAGCCAAGCTTCGCCATTAGAAATGCGTCCAAACCCTTCGGCCAGCTGCACCTTGGCGTCGCGCAGTGACTTCACCTCGGAACCGCGTAGCACCAAACCGGCTTCCACGGTTTCCAAAATTTCATAATCGCGATAAGCGCGGCGGTTCTTGGCTACCACCAAAATTCCGTTCTTGTTGCCTTGGGGCTTCTTCTTCGGCGTAGCCATGGGTCTATAGGCTAGTCGCCCTTCTCGAAGCTGCTCGCCTTGACCGCTAACGAAAGGTTTCGCCAAACCGTTGTTGCAACCCGGCTGCACTAAAGTCGCAACCATGCTGTTTGTTCCCCCCGAAGTATTAACAGAGATGGTGGCCCATGCCTTTGACGGGCTTCCTAACGAAGCTTGTGGCCTGCTAATAGGCAATCCCGCCACCAGCGAAGTCTCCAGTTTTTATCCCACGGCAAACGCCGCCAACTCATCCAAGGTTTATACCGTCGCACCACTCGACCACTTAAAGGCCGACCGTGTAGCAGAAGAACAAGGCCTTGAAATTATCGGGGTCATGCACAGCCACACCCACACCACCGCTTATCCTTCACCAACCGACGTGGCCCAAGCCCCCGACCCTGGTTGGCATTACCTAATTGTGTCGTTGCGTGAGTCGGAACCAGCGCTTCGGAGCTACCGGATAGAAGAAGGAATCATCACCGAGGAGGAGATTCGTCCTCAACCTCGGTAGAATCCCTACTGCTTTTGTCAACAATCCTCAAAGGCGATTTAGGGAGATTGGGTTATGGCTGTGTATTCCTCGGTTCTCGGGTTAATTGGGAACACGCCGGTGGTCGAGGTCACCTCCCTAAGCCCCAATCCGAAAGCCCGAATCTTCATAAAGCTAGAAGGTCAGAACCCGTTCGGTTCGGTGAAAGATCGCATCGCGAAATCGATGATCGAAACCGCCGAGGCCGATGGTACCTTGGCCCCCGGCCAGCGCATCATCGAACCGTCTTCGGGAAATACAGGCATTGCATTAGCGGCCATTGCGCGAATTAAAGGTTATCCGATCACCATTGTGCTGCCTGAAAGCGTGTCGGTGGAGCGCCGTCAGCTCCTTGAAATTTACGGCGCCGAAATAATCTCAACCCCCGGCGGAGAAGGCTCGAACGGCGCGGTGCGAGCGGCCATGAAACTGGCCGATGAACATCCCGAATGGGCCTTCCTGTATCAATACGCCAACCACGCCAACCCCCAGGCCCACTACGACAGCACCGGACCAGAAATTCTGGCTGACCTGCCCGACCTAACCCATTTCGTAGCGGGGCTAGGCACTTCGGGCACGCTAATGGGGGTGGGTACCTACCTGAAAGAACAAAACTCTGGCATTAAAGTTTTGGCAGTAGAGCCACCGGCGGGCGAGCAAGTAGAAGGCTTGCGCAACCTTGATGACGGTTACATCCCGCCCATTTATGAGAAATGGGGTGGCACCGAATTGCTCGACGGCAAGCGTATCGTGCGCCCTCAAGAATCAATTGAATGGGTTCGAAAGCTGGGCGAGTTAGGGCTTTTTGTAGGGATATCGGCTGGTGCGGCCATGGCCGGAGCCGCCAAGGTAGCCGCCACGATCGACTCGGGAACCATCGCCGTAATTGCTGCTGATGGCGGCTGGAAATACATGTCAACCGGAGCTTGGACCGACCCAATCGACGAAGTCGTACAACGCGCTGAGAAGATCATCTACTTCTAAGCTGCGCGTAGAGGCACCTGTAGCGTAACGTGGACAGCCACAGGGGAGCGTGCTAAAAGAGCGCGCCGCTTTCGCCGGGGGGCCTTTGTGGATCCTACTTATAACCAAGAAGCCGAGAATTATCGCCAAGTAATTCGTAGTTTTTTATCGGACAATCTGCCTGCCAACTGGCAAGGCGTGGGTGCCTTACCAGAGTCTGAGCGTGGTCCGTGGACTGACGAATGGCGACAGACGCTAGCTAAGAACAACCTGTTGGCCGTAGCTTGGCCTAAGGAATACGGCGGTGCGGGCCTCAGCCCCATCGAGCAGGTGGTGCTTAACGAAGAGTTCGCCAAAGCCAAAGTGCCAACGCAAACCGGTAATGATGGTTTCGGAATTGGCATGGTGGGCCCAACCATCATCGTGTGGGGCACCGAAGAACAGAAACGTCATTTCTTGCCACGCATCATTTCGGCCGAAGATAAATGGTGTCAGGGTTATTCGGAACCAAACGCTGGAAGTGACTTGGCCAATATTGCCACTCGGGCCGTGCTTGACGGTGATGAATGGGTGGTAAATGGCCAAAAGATTTGGACGTCTTCAGGTCACACCGCCGACTGGATTTTCACCCTAGCCAGAACCGACCCGACGGCTTCTAAGCACGCCGGTATTTCGTTCCTGCTCATTCCCATGACCCAGCCAGGCATCGAAGTTCGACCCATTAAAGAGATGACCGGCGAAGCCCTCTTCAACGAGGTGTTCTTCACTGATGCCCGTACCGCTAAAGAGAACGTGGTGGGCGAGGTGAACAACGGCTGGACGGTCGCTAACACTTTGTTGGGCTTTGAGCGTGGTGGCAGTTCAACCACTCTTTCCATCGGCTACCAAGCCGAGCTTGACGCCATTATCGAAATGGCTAAGAAGAAGGGTGCGGCCAGCGATCCACTAATTCGCCAGCGGCTGGCCTGGGCCTATAGCAAGGTGCAGGTGATGCGGTATTTGGGCATGCAAACCCTCACCCGCTCCTTGAGTGGTCGCGAACCAGGGCCCGGCTCTTCAATTATCAAGCTGTATCACAGTGAATATCACAAGAAAGTCACCGAGTTGGCCATTGATATTTTGGGGGCCGACGCTTTGATTGAAAGCGGCGACGTTTCCGGTTCCTCGATCGGTGTGTTCTCGGGCGGCGAAATGTCGAGTGCTCAAGCCATTCGCTCCTTCTATGGTGCAAGGCCTGGCACGATTTATGCTGGTACTTCCGAGGTTCAGCACAACATTATTGGCGAACGTGTTCTGGGTCTTCCCAAGGAACCACGTGCCGACAAAGGTCCGTGGAACGAACTTCCCAAATAAAACGAACCTTGGAATTAACGCCAGTCGGGTAAATTCATAGGGTGGATTCCCGCCCCATAGGCATGTTTGATAGCGGTTTTGGTGGCCTAACGGTCGCCAGAGCCGTTATCGACCTTTTGCCCAACGAGGATCTGGTGTATTTCGGCGACACTGGGCGATATCCCTACGGTTCAAAACCTCTTTCCGAGGTGCGAGATTATGCGGTGGAAATTACTCGTTATCTGGTCGAAGAAGCCGATGTGAAAATGGTGGTCGTGGCATGCAACACCGCGGCCGCGGCTGCCCTTGAGTACCTGCGTGAGCTGGTAACAGTACCGGTGATAGGCGTAATCGAACCCGGGGTTCGGTCGTTGGTTCGGGCCACCGCCACCGGCAGAGTAGGTGTGATTGGAACTGTGGGCACTGTACGTTCTGGCGCCTACCAACGAGCATTGGCGGCCACCGGATCGCCCGTTGAAACTACGATCGCGGCGTGTCCAGGTTTCGTTGAGTTTGTGGAACGCGGCGACACCCACTCGGATGAGGTTCAGATTTTGGCCGAGCGTATGCTGGCGCCGATTAGGGAGGCCGAGGTTGACACCTTACTTTTGGGATGCACGCACTACCCATTCTTGGCCCGGGCCATCAGCGATGCCGTAGGACGAGAGGTGACCTTAGTGTCATCAGCAGACGAAACGGGTTTTGAAATTCGGCGCTTGTTAGAAGATGGAAATTCTGATGGTTCCGACCTGGCCGCACCTCCAGATAAGGTGACCGTGAACCATCGTTTCTACTCCACCGGTGACGTGGAGTGGTTCCGACAAATCGGTCAACAGCTACTCGGGCCAGAAATCACCTATGTGGAACCGGTGGCGCTGCCCTCTGGCACCTAGCATTGAGAGCGTGGATAGCAACGCCTCTAACTCGCCTTCAAAAACCAGTAGCTCACGCCCCGATGGGCGCTCATCGAATCAGCTTCGCCCCATAACTTTCCAGCGTGACTTCACCCAGATGTCGGCCGGGTCGGTGCTGGTTTCGTTTGGAAACACTCGAGTCTTGTGCACGGCTTCGGTTGATGAAGACGTGCCACGTTGGATGCGAGGCTCGGGCAAAGGCTGGGTGACAGCTGAATACTCGATGCTGCCCGGTTCAAGCCCGGAACGAGTACGGCGTGAGGTTTCGGCTGGCAAACCTTCGGGAAGAACCCAGGAAATCCAGCGCTTAATTGGTCGTTCGTTGCGGGCTGTAACCAATATGCACGCTTTGGGGGAGCGCCAGATTCTGCTCGACTGCGATGTGCTTCAAGCCGATGGAGGCACTCGAACGGCATCAATTTGTGGTGCCTGGGTGGCTTTGCACGACGCTTGCACTCGGCTTATGACGGCCGGAAAACTTCAAACACACCCGGTTGTCGACCAATGCGGTGCCATTTCGGTCGGCATTATCGATGGTCAGCCCCGACTTGATCTTCCCTATGTCGAAGACGTGGCGGCCGATGTTGATATGAACGTGGTCATGACCGGATCAGGCGGGCTCATCGAGGTACAAGGCACGGCCGAGGGTGAACCGTTCAGCCGTGGCGAGCTAGATGCACTGTTGGGCCTGGCTGAAACGGGTATTGGTGAAATTGTGAAGCTGCAACGCGATTTGGTTGCCACGCCACCAGAACCGAGGTAAACACCATGTCACCCAACCGCGAATCACTGCCGGTTCTGGTTCTAGCTACGGCAAATCGTGGCAAGGCCCGCGAGTTTGAAGAAATGTTACGCGGCTACTTTCGGGTTGTGCCAAGACCACAGAGCGTTCCCGACATTGAAGAAAATGCTGGCACGTTGTTGGGAAACGCTCGACTCAAAGCGCACGCCATAAGCCGAGCCACTGGCATGGCTGCTTTGGCCGACGATACCGGGTTGGAAGTTGAGGCCTTGCATGGAGGTCCCGGCGTTGACAGCGCCTATTTCGCGGCTTTGGCCAACCCCGATGCACCAGCCCCCGACGATGTTGATGTCGCTAACACACAACAATTGTTGTCGGCCCTGGAGCAGATTGGGGCCATGCGTCCTTCGCAGCGCCGTGCTCGTTTCCGCACGGTATTGGTTTTGTTAGAGCCCGACGGTACGGAACGATTGGCCCAAGGGGTTTCAAACGGCGTAATTTCAGTGGCACCCAAAGGGGCGAACGGTTTCGGCTATGACCCGGTTTTTGAACCCGATGAGCTTGAAGGCCGCACGTACGCGGAAATGAGCCCCACCGAAAAGAACACTATTTCGCATCGCTCAAAAGCGCTCTTAGCATTGCGACAAACCTTGGAACCCACACCGCCAGCCGTGATTGGTGTTCCTAACGAAACAGATTTTGAGGAGTAATTGGTAGTGACCGAAGAAGCAAACAACGCAACCGACGCATCTCAAGTGCCAGAAGCCGGAGCAGAACCGGATACCGAGGTGGAAACTATTGAGGTTGTGATTGAGATTCCTCAGGGCTCAAGGAACAAGTACGAGATCAACCACGAAACGGGTGAGGTGTGGTTAGACCGCCATCTGTTCACTGCGATGAGGTACCCCTCTGACTATGGCTTTGTGCCGGACACATTGGCCGAAGATGGTGATCCTCTTGATGCCTTAGTGATTCTTGATGAACCTACTTTCCCTGGGGTTCACGTGCAGGCGCGACCGATTGGGGTGTTTTGGATGCGGGACGAAGCCGGACCTGACGCTAAAATTTTGTGTGTGCCTGCCTTTGATCCTAGGTATGAGCACATCAACGATCTGGAAGATATTGGCCCGTTCTTAATCGCTGAGATTGGCCACTTCTTTAAGGTTTATAAGGCGTTGGAGCCGCGCAAATACACCGACGTTCGCGACTGGGACAACGTGGACGCCGCCTGGAAAGAAATTAAGGCTTCCCAGCAACGCTATCTGCAGTCACACTGAACGCCAGGGAAAAGCGTCACGCACGCGAATGTCACGCACCCGAGCGTCACGCACGCGAAACAGCGAAACTTCGCCCGATGGGAAAATGATTTGCTACCAGTCAGGCCGAAAATGGCACTAGCTGGTAGCAAAAGAGAGTGCTAGTCGTTGTCTTTGGCCAGCAGATCGCGAATTTCGGTCAGAAGTTGCTGATCTTGGGTAAGTGGCTCATCGGGTTCGGGCACTTCTTCACTGCGGCGAGCCCGCTGCAGCCGGTTGAGGGCTTTCACCACTAAGAACACGGCCATAGAGATTATTAAAAAGCTCACTAGGGCATTCAGGAAGAGTCCATACCGAATATGGCCATCACCAATGTCGATGGTGAGCGTCTTAAAGTCGGGTTGGCCACCAATGGCAGCAATGATCTGCATTAGGATGTCATCTACGAACGAGTCGATAATGGCACCAAATGCAGCACCGATAACCACCGCTACCGCCAAATCAACCACGTTGCCGCGGTTGATGAAGTCTTTAAACTCTTTAGCTAATGAGCTCAAGGCGCGTCTCCCTGTATTGAATAGTGTGAAGAACTTAGCAGTTTATAGCGCCATGAAAGTGTTGCCGTGCGGAATGCCAACTTAGCCAAAAGAGCTTTTGGGCCACCGTCGTTAGCACGCCTCGCTCAAACCACGGCCTTTAGCTCAGCGGCCGACGCTTTCGTAGCGGTGTCTTTGGCGGGCTCTTTGTTCTTTAACCTATCGATTGACGCTGCCCGCCCACGCATAATTCTTTACTTGGTACTCACCATGGCCCCGTTTGCCGTGGTAGCGCCGTTGTTAGGCCCCGTTGTTGACCGGGTTCGAGGCGGACATCGAGCCGTAATTGCCTTAGCGTGTGTAGGCCGAGCCCTTTTGTGTTTAGCGCTATCATTCCAGCTTCGAAGTTTAGCGTTATACCCGCTGGCGTTTTCGATTCTCGTGTTGAACAAGACACATTCAGTGGCTAAAAGCGCCTTGGTTCCTCGCTTGGTTGACGCCCCGGAACAACTAGTTGAAAACAACGCTGTTTTGTCTCGTGTTTCGGTGGTGTCGGGTGCCATCGGGGGCGGTATCGCCGGAGGGATTCTCACGCTATTTGGCGGCCCGGCAGTGTTGCTGGTTGGCGCGGTATCGTACTTTCTAGCGCTGCTAATGGCACTCAATATTCCTAAGCCACAAGCCGTTCTGCGGCTGCTCGGCACTCGAATTGTGGAAGAACGTGAGCTCCGCTCGCCGGCCTTGGTGCTAGGCGTTTCATCCATGGCGCTCTTGCGGGGTGCCGTTGGATATTTCTCGTTCTTTGTTGCCTTCACCCTGAAAGCCCTGGGCGAAGCGACTTTGGTATTCGGCTTGGTGGCGGTGGTCGGTGGCCTGGGTGGATTGTTGGCAACTTTCGTGGCGCCAGGTTTACGACGCTTGTTAATTGAAGAACGCATTATTGAAGCTGCATTAATTTTGCCAGCGACGGTGGCGCTAGTGGTGCCGAAAGGCCTGGTAATAGCGAGTTTGACGTTAGCTTCCTTTGCCCTGGGCATGGCCGCCAACGTGGGTCGCCAAAGTTTCGACTCGTTGGTGCAGCGCGAAGCGCCCGACGCTGAACGGGGCCGGACCTTTGCTCGTCTTGAGGTTCGATTACAGCTCATGTGGGTGGTAGGTGCCCTGATCCCTGTTTTGGTACGACCAAGTCTTACGGTGGGCATGTACTTAATGGGTGGGGTGCTAGTCGTCGGTGCGGTGGTTTATGGAACCGGTGCTCGCGGCGCGGTGCGGAACCAGTGGGGTCAGTGGACAAATATGGTTTCAGCGGCCGATTGGACCGCCTCAGACCAAAGCGTGCCACTGGATGAACAATTGTTGGATACAGCCCGCTGGTTGGCAGAACGAGGCTCAGCACGACAAGCGGTGATGGTGGCTAACGCTGCGGTTGAATACCTAGCCCGACAGGAATCGAGCAGTCAGCGCCGCGAACTTGTCGATGCTTTGTTAGAGCTAGAAGGCATTGTGGCACGGGCCACCAAGAATGACAGCGTTTCAGCCGAAGACGTGCAGCGTGCCTTGGCTTTAGCTGACGGAGCGCGCCAACCTCCAACCGTGGAATGAACGGTTGGCCAACAATTTAGTGTGGTAGATGCCGTGGCTGAAGAGCCTGTTGGTTGGTAAAGGCCTTACTGGTTGGCGAGGCTGGTTGGCGAGGCGCAGCGAGGCCACAAGGCTAGTGGCTGGCGCCGACCACCATGGTTGGTTGCAATGGTGCCTCAAGTTGCCATTCCCCGCCCCTCAAAACGAGCGATACATCAAAGACCCAGGTTTCTTGGTCGGAGACGTAAGAGTCAGCGTAAACACGAGTGGTGGTTTCTCCGGCCCCAATGTTGCCAAGACCAATCAACATGCCTTCGTTCTTGGGTGGGCTCATGGGTGCTGCGGTGTCGATAGCTTCTTGAAGATCATCAATAAAGCGAATGCTGGCCCAATCTTCTAATGCCAACACCACACCTAATTGCACCTCGGCGCTCAGAGAATTATCAGACAAATTATTCACAAAGATGAGCAGCGGTTTGTCGGTCTTTTCGGTGGAGGCACCCATGTGCGCAGCTACCGATTCAATGGTGGTGCTGTAAATTTCAATAGTGCGAGCGTTCGGATCGACTTTGGTACCTTGATCATCAGAACAAGCCGCAGCCCCAATGGCCACAAAAAGTACCAAAGCCAGGAACATTCTGAGAGGGCGTTTCGTGCGGGGTAGGTTCATACCGTGGTGAAAGCGTGGGGGTGGGCAGCCAACATTGCGATGAATTTAGCCTGAATCGTGGGGCAATGTTCAATATACGACTCTGGTGAAACCGGTATTTTGTTTCGGTAACTGGGTGGCATATACGGCACGGCACATGGTGAGATATTTGGGTACGGCCGTCGATTCCTAGGCCAGCCCTGTAAGTTTCGTAATCTGAAGGAGGGGCCATTTGACCCCCTCAATAAAGAGGCAATGGCGTAGGCTCAGCCTTGTTTTAGCGTTGTTCTTCGTTTTGGCAATCGTCACGAATGTCGCGCCAGCTAGTGCCAACAACAGGGCCGTAGACCTTGAAACGGTTTCGGCCGTTCCCAGCAACTCAGGCTCTTCTAACGCCATCACTACCGACGCTCTCGATCTCGATGGCTGGATCGCCACCTCGTCAGATTCGGTGGTTCAGTATTTCGATGCCAATGGTCGACCAATTGGTCCAAGCTCCATCGGTGCCATGTCGAGCGAGCCATTTGATGTGGTACCAACAGCACGCACTGGCCAGGGTTACATCGTGGGGGCAGATGAGCTTTTAGATAGCTATGTGATCCGCTTGGTGGCGGCACCCAATATTGAGCGACTGCGACCATACGCCGAGCTGGTAGCGAGTGAGCTTTCTCGCTCAACGGCACGCCGTTTCACCGTGGCACCAGGTGTGATCAGTGCTTCGAATGGTGCTACTGGCTTCATCGATTTAACCGCTAACGCCGGGGTAAGCCCCTGTGGAACCTGGGGAAACTCAAGTGGCGGAACGTGGGGCTGTGGGGGTTATCGAGCGCAGTTCAGCATGGGCGGCCACGCTCAGGTGACATCGGGTTCGGTGTGGCTAGCCCCCTTTGTTATTGACGGATTGAGCGAAGCAAACCTGGTTACGCTCATGCTGCATGAATTCGGCCATGCCGTGTCGCTCGATCACTACAGTGAGCTTTACGATGGCCAGCGCCAGGTGATGTATCCCCAAATTTCTCCCGCCACTCACTCGCGAACCTATCGAAGTGGTGACGCGAACGGCTTGCAGTATCTCACCATTCCAAAAAGTTCGTCGTCGGGTCAGCCCGTGACCCCAGCTGATCGACTCGACCCGCAGAACCAAGCCTGGGTGAGCGCACTTTTACACGATCTGTTAGGCCCGGAACGAGCGGCGGCCGCCATATCTGAGTGGCAGCAAAAGGCACGGTCCGGTCTCACCCGCACTCAAATGGCACGGTTCCTCACGACAAGCCCAGTGTGGACCGAAAAAGTTGTCAGCGATCTATATCGAGAAGCGTTAGGCCGGGCACCCGATGCCGGGGGCGCTCAGTATTGGGGTGCCCAGTTGGCTCGCGGTGTGCAAACTCCAGCGATCGCCGCGCATATTTGGGGTTCGGCGGAACGCGTTGCGCAGGCTGGCAGTGCCGAGAACTGGGTAAGAGCGCTTTATGACGGTTTGCTGGGCCGGGCCGCTGATAGCTCGGGAATGAACTTTTGGGTAGGTGAAAGCTCGCGGGTCGGGTTTCCCCGGGTAGCTTCCACGTTTTATCAGTCATACGAAAAACGTGTCGGCCGTGTTACCGAGCAATACAAACTTTTCTTAGGGCGCAACCCTGATGGTCAAGGTGCCGCCTATTGGGCCCGACGCCTGTTGAGCGCTGGCGACATTGAACTCACCGTTGAGCTGGTTAACTCCCAGGAATATCGCATGCGCGCCATTAACCGGTTCCCTAACGGTTAGACCAGCCAACCATTCACCAAACAGGCAGATCCAACGATCAATGGATGGGTGGATTCGCCAGGTTCCCACCGGTTCCATCTAATAATTTTTCGTGCGGACGGGGGGACTCGAACCCCCACGCCTTTCGGCACCAGGACCTAAACCTGGCGCGTCTGCCAATTCCGCCACGTCCGCGTAGCGGTATCTACGATAGCCGCTGGTAAGGCGCGCAACATAGCGGAACGGCTAGCTTTGGTAAGCCACGCCACTGATTCCCAGTATCGCGGGTAAATTGGTTAAAGAACTATCGCAACCTCTTCAACTCATTAAGGGAGATCCATGGACAACCCAGGCCTTGTCACTTCGCCATTGGCTGCTTCTAACGCTCAATCTATGGCCGGTGGCCCTGGTGGATTCGATCCGTCGATGGACATTTTTAACCGGCTCTTGAAGTCGCGAATTGTCTATTTAGGTTCAGAAGTAAACGACCAAGTAGCGAACTTGCTTACCGCCCAAATGCTGTTTTTGGAAGGTGAAGACCCTGAAGCCGATATTTGGCTCTACATCAACTCACCAGGCGGTTCGGTAACGGCCGGCATGGCGATTTACGACACCATGCAATTCATTAGCCCCAAGGTGGGCACTATCTGCATGGGCCTGGGGGCATCAATGGGCCAGTTCCTGTTGTGTGCAGGGGAACCGGGTATGCGATTCTCATTGCCCCATGCTCGGATCCTTATGCACCAGCCGTTGGGTGGGGTGCAAGGTCAAGCCACCGACATCGCCATTCAGGCTGAACAAATGGCGTACACCAAGCGTTTGATGGCGGAACGGATTGCTTTCCACACGGGCCAAAGCGTGGAGCAAATTACTGCTGATTCCGATCGTGACCGTTGGTTTACCGCTGAGGAAGCCAAAGATTACGGAATTATTGACCGAGTGATTTCTCGGCGCGGGGACATCAACTAAGGCTCGTCAACGAAGGGTCGTCGAGCCACATTTAGTGTGCTTGGCTAAATTTAGAAGTCGTCTCAGCTAGCCCACATCAATCTCGTAGGTGTTCTAGCTCACATCAACTTCACAGATGTTGTTGAAATAGCTAATTACCGCTAGCTGAGCCGAATCGACACTGGCCTTGGTGGGCGCTTCCGGTATTGACACGTCGGGGTTAGAGCTCTGTCGGGCCTCAGCTTGCGCAACCAGGGCTTCAGCCTCAGCTACCAATATTTCTAGCTCAGATGACACTTCGTCTGGCGCTTGATCCGACAAATCGCGGAGCCATTCCAGGGCTTCATAATTCGGCACCGGCTCACCATCAAGTCGGTGCGGGAAGAGCGGACCGACGCTTTCATGGGTCTTAGCTAGAGCACAGAATTCCTCTACCGAGTTAGCGCTGGAACAAGCTGTGCTGAGCGCGATTGTCGCGATGGCGACGGCGCTCACAGCGGCACGAATGAGGCTTGTACTTCGCACGGGTCAAGCAGAGGTGATGGCGCTGGTGGCTAATTCACGTAGTTCGGCAACGGCATGAGTTAAGCCTTGTGGATCACGATAGAGCGCTGAACCCGCTACTAATACGTTGGCGCCGGCATGAGCCGCGCCTTTGATGGTGGTTGGCCCAATACCGCCGTCAACCTCGATATCAACATCAAGATTTTGATCAACGATTAGTTGGCGCAACTGGCGAATTTTCGGCTCCATGGTGGATATGTAGGCCTGCCCCCCAAACCCAGGGTTCACGGTCATAATCAGGACCATGTCGACTAGATCCAACACGTGCACAATATCTTCCACCGGGGTGGAAGGGTTGAGCGCCACCGCTGGTTGGGCACCCAATTCGCGTACCAGCTTCAAACTTCGGTGTAGATGTTTGGTGCTCTCGGCATGAACAATCAACATCTCACAGCCCGCCTCAACGTAACGATGGGCCAGCTCATCGGGGCGTTCCACCATCAAATGGGCCTCAAATGGAACCGTTACGTGTGGACGTACGGCCGCTATTACATCAGGGCCGAAAGTGAGGTTGGGAACGAAGTTACCGTCCATAACATCCCATTGAATGCGATCTACACCAGCTTCTTGTAGCGCTACACACTCGTCACCTAAACGAGAAAAATCGGCTGGCAATACCGAGGGAACAATTTGGATTCGACGCTCGGGTAGCGATGACACAGGCATGGGGATGATGTGTTCCTATAAGAAAGCGGATGTGGGTCCTATATAGCCTACGCTTAAGCAACGTGGCCCTAAGAAATGACCCACCCGAAGTTGTAAACGCTACGATCACATCGGTGGCGGTGGGCGGCGACGGGGTAGCGCGCTTGCCAAGCGGCGAAGTGGTCTTTGTGGAAGGGGCCTTTCCTGGCGATCACGTTCAGGCGGTGGTGCACACACGGGCTAAACGGTATTTGAAGGCTGAAGTTTCTGAAGTCTTGAACGCCGGAGCTGAGCGGATTCACGGGGTGTGCCCACATTTACACCAAGGTTGTGGTGGCTGCGGCTGGGGAAATTTGGCTTATGAAGCCCAGCTTCGTCACAAGCTAGACATGGTCACCCAAGCAGTTTCCCGACTTGGTGGACATGTTGATCCGCCGGTTGAACTTGGTGCTCATTTAGTTGAGAGCGGTTTTCGCACGACGGTTCGAGCTTTGGTTGACGCGGGCCGTGGCGGCTTTCGCGCCAAACGTGAGCACCGCGCCGTGGTGGTTGATTCGTGTCGAATGGCGCATCCCTTAGTTGAGGAGTTGTTGGTCGAGGGGCGGTTTGGTTCGGCTCATGAGGTAGTGCTGCGTGCCGGAGCTAAGACCGGTGAACGCTTGGCGCTGGTGTACCCCAATGCTGCCGAGGTAATGCTGCCGTCCGACGTAGTCGTGGTGGGTGCCGATGAGTTAAAAGCTGGCCGCCGTGCCTGGTACCACGAAGAGGTGAATGGGGTTACCCTTCGAATCTCAGCTCAATCGTTCTTCCAAAGCCGCCACGATGGTGCCACCGCCCTTGTTGACACGGTATCTAAAGCTTTAGTTGAGGTTGAGCCCCAAGCTCGGGTGGCCGATCTTTATTGCGGAGTTGGGCTCTTTAGTGCCGTGGCACCTGTTGGTACGCCAGTGGTGGCGGTCGAACGTTCGGCCAGCTCGGTAGCCGACGCCAAAGTTAATTTAGCTAACGCGAACCTAGTACACCATCGCTCAACGAGGGTGGATAGGGTGGCGGTTGAGCGCTGGAAGCCGGTAGCGGTTGACGCCGTCATTGCCGATCCACCACGATCCGGTTTGGCCAAAGACGGAGTCGCAAAAATTAATGCTACCGGAGCGACCAGTTTGGCTTTGGTTAGCTGTGATGCTGGTGCCCTAGGGCGTGATGTGTCGTTGCTTCGAGCTAGTGGATGGCAGCTAAAGCGGTCGACCTTGGTTGATCTATTTGCCGATACTCCGCACGTCGAGGTGGTAAGTCATTTCGTGCGTTAACCACTTAGGGCGCGGAAACGACTAGCGTCTTTGGACGTAAACGATTCTCTCTATGGGGGCTTTAATGGATGGCATTGACGTAGAAAAGGTCACGGATTGGATGGTGACGAACACTCCGCCAATCACCCCACCCTTGACCTTTGATCTGATCGCTGGTGGCCGTTCGAACCTAACCTACGCCGTGACCGATGCTGTTGGTCGCAAGGTGGTGTTACGTCGTCCACCCGTTAGCCACGTTTTGGCCAGTGCCCACGACATGGGTCGTGAATATCGAGTGATTTCGGCGCTTCAAGACACCAACGTGCCGGTACCTGAAACTTATGGCTACTGCGACGATCCGACGGTGAACGGCGCCTCGTTCTATGTCATGAGCTTCATGGATGGATACATTCTGCGTACCCTCGAGGATGTTGAGGCCGCTTTCCCAGTTGAAAAGCGCCTCGCCGCCGGGCTCGATTTGGCCGATGTGCTAGTAGATTTGCACAACGTCGACCCCGACGAGGTTGGTTTGGGTGACTTGGGTAAGCGAGAAGACTATCTGGGTCGTCAACTAAAACGTTGGAACAGCCAATTCCACGCCTCACAAGATCAAGCCCGAGAAGGCGGAGTTTTTAGACCAGCTGAGATAGTGACGCAGGTACACGACCAGTTGGTTGCCATGAAGCCAGAACAACAAAGAGTTTCATTGGCCCATGCTGACTATCGGCTCGATAACTGTATGTATGGTGCCGACGGCAAAATCATCGCCGTTTTGGACTGGGAACTATGCACGCTCGGTGACCCGGTGGCCGATTTAGCCACCATGTTGATGTTCTGGGCCGACCGTGAAGACGAAGGGGCCGCTATCGGTGCTGCTTCAGCCGCTCCAGGCTTCCCAACCCGGGCCGAGCTGATAGAACGGTACGCGTCGAAGTCTGATCTTGACCTGTCAGATTTGAACTACTACATCGCCTTTGCTCATTGGCGGCTGGCCTGCATTTTGGAAGGTGTTTTCGTTCGTTTTGCCACTGGTGCCATGGCTGACGCCAGTGAAGAATCGGTGAAAAGTTCGGTTGCCATGGGGAACGAGGTCATTCGCCGTTCAGGACTAGCTCAAGATCTTCTGGCCCAGAAATAATCAAGCTGCTCAGCTAGAAACAGCCCAAGCTGAAACGGTTGGCTGGGCTAGTGATCGCTTTCGGGTACTAGTTCATTCGGGTACTAGTTCAAAGAGGAACTGGTACCCAAACATGGTGGGCCAAATCGAAGCCAATAGGCGATCGGCTTTAGTGAGTCGACCGGGCTCATGATGTGGTGAGGTGTCTGGTTGTCCGTCTTGGTTCGGCTTGGCCGCCCCCCGGTCTTTCACCTCTAGGGGTAGGCCAGTGCTGTCGAAACGGACGGGTTTCAAACCTGAACGTGAAGCTAGTGATAAGAAGCTGCGTTTGGTGAAGAAGCGTACGTGGGTGACATCAAGAATGCCGCGGCGGTCGTAATCGAAGACTCCCAGCAAGGTGCGAAACCGCGGATACCAATGCCCAAAGTTGGGCACGCTGACCAAGATGCGTCCACCAGGGGCCAAGCGTTTTTTGGCATCTTCTAGAAGGCGCTCGGGGTTACGAACGTGTTCTAAAACATCGGCTGCCAGTACGAGGTCGAATTGGTCGTTAATCTCGTCGGGGATGCCAAGATCTAGGTTGGCCTTAACGAAACGTTCGCATCGGGTGGCAATATTAGGGTGGGCCTCAATATCAACGGCGGTAACGGAATGGCCAGCGCGGGTTAGATGTCCGCTAAGCACCCCATCTGAACAGCCCAAATCCAAAATCTTTAACGGTTGGTTGGCGTTGGCCCAGTCGAGAAGCTTGGCGTGAGAGCTGTGGGCGCCAACCTTGGTTTCATAAACATTCGACGCAAAAGCCAATTCACCGGTACCGAAGCCCATTTTGTGGAGGCGATAGCGCAGCACATCATTGGTGATGTCTTTGGCGTAGACCAGACCGTTCACATAAGAGATTTCGTCGCCATAGTAGGTAGGAATCGGAATCTCTTTGATGCGCTTTCCGGCTTCCAACATCTGCACAATGATCTGGGTGTCGAAGTTGAAGCCGTCGTCGTTTCGCTCAAAGGGAATATCGGCCAAGGCATCGGTGGCATAGGCACGATAGCCCGAGTGCCACTCCGACAAGTTCGCACCAGCTACCGCGTTTTCCATACGGGTGAGAATCTTGTTACCGACATACTTGTAAAGCGGCATACCGCCCTTGCGAGCTCGGCCGCGTTCCATCATTCGCGAACCAAAGACAGCATCGGCACTGCCCGCTTCAAGCGGTGCCACAATGTCGGGTAGAAGCTCAGGGGCGTACTGACCATCACCGTGTAAAAGCACGACGATGTCGAGGTTGTTTTCTATGGCCCAGCGGTAGCCTAGCTTTTGGTTGCCGCCATAGCCCAGATTTTCATGTGTCCGAATGACCGTGATCGGAAGATTCGACTGCTGCTGGTAGCCGAGGCCGATTAGATAGGTGTCGTCGTCACTGTGGTCATCACTCACCAAGATGGCATCAATGCGGGGACGAAAGTCCTCGGGTATGCGATCAAGTGTCTTTGCGAGCGTGGTGGCAGCGTTGTATGCCACCACCAAGATACCTATTCGTTTCATGGTGATCAGAAACGCTAGTCGTTTAAGCTCGCGGCCCCACAATACCTATGAGGCGGGTGGTTAACGTTGTGTTCCAACCCGCAGCTCTTTGAACGGAACGTCTCGGTCGACCTGGGGTTCTTTTGGTAGACCTAAGACCCGTTCGCCGATGATGTTGCGCTGAATTTCATCGGTTCCACCGGCAATTGATGAGCCATGAGCCGACAAGGTGATCTGTTGGAAGACCCCGTCTTGCGGTGCGTCATCACCAATCAGGGTGCCATATGGACCTAAGATCGCCATCGACAAATCGCGGACCCGTCGCACTTGTTCCGAAGCGGCCAATTTCGCAATGGAAACCTCGGGGCCGGGTTGACGCCCGGCAGCTATGGCGGCACGGGAGCGCAGGGCCGTGAAGCGCTGCACTTCCGAGAAGATATAGAGGTCGGCTAGGCGTTGACGAATGATCGGGTCGTTGGTCTTGCCCATTTCTTCGGCCAGCTTAATTACCGAACGTGGTCCACGGGCGGTTTGGGCCCGCTCGGCAGCTCCACGCTGTTTGGTGGCAATATCGATGAGCTCACTCATCGGGCGGTCAAGATCGCCCAACTTCTGTCCAGGGGTTCCAGCCACAATTCCACCTGGTGCGCCGCGACTGCCTAGGCCCTGGCGTTCATAGGCCAGGGTGGCCACCGCAACCTGCCAACCAACGTCGACGCCAGCCAGCATGTCTTCGTGACGCACAACAGCGTCGCTAAAGAACACCTCATTGAAGTGGGCTTGGCCGTTCATTTGCTTTAACGGGCGGATCTCGATGCCGGGTTGATCCATGTCGATTATGAAGTAGCTGATGCCGCGATGTTTGGGGGCGTCCATATTGGTGCGAGCCACCAGCATGCCCCGCGTGGCACCAACGGCACCTGAGGTCCACACTTTTTGACCATTAACGATCCAAACGTCACCATCTCGCACGGCTCGAGTTTGGGCACTCGCTAAGTCGGAGCCAGCGCCAGGTTCGCTAAAGAGCTGGCACCAGCCTTCTTGGCCGGATGCCAATGCTGGTAACCAACGGTCTTTTTGCTCGTCGGTTCCAAAGTCGATCGTGATCGGCCCGCCCATCATTTGACCAAGTCCTCCCGGAGGAGCGACGGCCTTAGCGGCGTGAAGCTCTTCATTAACAATGCGAGTGTCTTCACGAGTTAAACCACGACCACCGTAGCCCTTGGGCCAGTGCGGGAAAGCCAAGCCTGCATCGGCTAAGGCTTGCCACCACTCACCCAAGGTCTTGTTTGGATCCCAGTTTTCTGCGATCCAGGCGCGAGCTTCGTTACGTATGTCAGCCATTCTTCCCCCCAGAAAAACTTGTGCTGAAGTTAGCATAGCGTTTTGGGTCGAGAGGTGAAATTGCTGACGGTGAAGGTGCTAGCCGCGACGTGTGGTAGCGAAACCGGCCAAGGCCGCCGCGATGAAGAATGCGGCACCCAGAATGAAAGCCCAAACGAGGCCTTTCATTACGCCACCAACACCAAAAATTAATATGGCAATGATTAACAGCAATAAAGCAGTCATAAACTTATGCTACCCGCTTTCTGCTGGCATTAAACGATATTTTTATCTTTGGAATGGCGGTTTAGGCAGGTCGACGTAGTTGGAAAGGTTCATCGCCAATTTGGGTTTGCATGGTCACATTCATGCGGTTGTATACGTTGATGGTGGCAATCGCCATTAACAACTGCACGATCTCTTTTTCTTCAAAGTTGGCTTTCACATCATCCCAAACGTCATCTGGCACACCGTCTTCGCTGATTAGTGTGACTGCTTCGGTGAACGCCAAAGCGGCCTGTTGACGAGGGGTGTATAGCTTTCGAGCCTCACGCCACGCTGGAATGAGATCTAGCTGGCGTTGGGCGATGCCAGCCTCTCGGGCTTGTACCTGGTGCATTTCGAGGCACCACGCACACTTGTTAATTTGTGAAGCGCGAATATCAACGATGGCGAGTAGACCAGCGTCGAGATTGCCGCTGCGTACGTAGCGGCCAAGTCCGCCCATCGCCTTATAAAGTTCAGGGTCAACATCGCGGATGATCATGCGGGGTTCAGTAGACATGTCGTAATCCATACTTGAGAATCCTAGGTGGCGCTTTTCTCTGTACTGTAGACCCGTCATCAAGCATTTTTTCAACAACACACTAGAATTATGCGGATATTCGAGTGTGCAGAAAATCCTCGTGATTTGATGTTTTGGGAACAGACTTGGACGATCTCAAGATTCGGACCTCTTGCCTTGATTTGTGACCTGGGCACTTGAAGGATCGGAGTTTCTTATATCTCAGCAGAGGGTGGGTAAAACTGAAACTGTGGTTTTCGGTCCCATGCGACGCGCTTACCGAGCTTGTGCAACCATGACTGCATGAAACTGCTCTGGGCGAAATTTCGTACTTGGCCCACCTGGGTGCAAGCGGTGTGTTGGGTTGTCCTTGGGCTTGGGCTTGCGGTCACTGGTGCAGTTCGTGATGAGGAAAAGGCCAGCCAATCTGAGACGACCGCACAGACGACCGTTGCTTCAACCACTTCCACCGTCTCGCCCCTCAATACCACGACTTCTGACGCAGAAATCGAGACAGAGTCAGATCTTGATTTGTTGGTTGATGAGCTCCTGGAACACATTCCAGGGATCGTTTTGCCTGAGCCGAGCGTGGTGATTTCCCTGCTCGATCAACTTGTTATTGCCGAAGAACATGCACCGCAAGTATATGATCGGGCGTCGTTTGAACATTGGACGGGGCCGTCCTCATGCAACACACGATGTCTCGCATTGGCTCGGCAGCGTCTTGAAACTTTGCCGGGTCTCCCAGGAGGCGGATGGCTATCCATCTACGACAATTACTGGACTGATGATCCGGGTGAGCTAGAAATTGATCATGTGGTCGCCCTAGCTGAGGCATGGCGCTCAGGAGCATGGGAATGGGATGAAGCCCGTCGACGGGAATTCGCTAATGACCTGGACTCACCCCAATTAATCGCAGTGACGATGGCCTCGAACCGCTCGAAATCCGATAAAGACCCTGCTAATTGGCAGCCCTCAAACCGTGACGCCTGGTGTGATTATGCGGCTTCGTGGATCATGATAAAATCCAAATGGGGGTTAACCGCGGATCAAGCTGAGGTGGATGCGCTGCGCAATATGTTGCGTGGTTGTGGAGGTCACCTTGAAGCGACACCGCCCACGTCGACAAATACCTCGTCTTCGACGTTACCATCTCAGTCTCCGACTACAGGGCCTGAGGTCGCTGTGGTACCGCTGCTGCCCCCGGCAACGGCAACACCACTGGTGACTGAGCCTCATTGCGACCCGGCGTACCCAGACATTTGTGTTCCGCCTTACCCACCGGATTTAAACTGTAAGGATATACCGCATAAACGCTTTCGAGTGTTGCCGCCTGACCCTCACGGCTTTGACCGTGATAAGGACGGAATTGGTTGTGAATCATAGATAACCCAGCGGTTCTCTCCTGTCACTCGCCATTCCAGAATTCCCAGCTGGGCTGTGGATTAGAGCTTGTTGGTTGCTTCGATTCATGTGGGGAGGCTGGATGTTTTCGCTTTGAACTCAGCCGAATTAGAGAATCCAATCATTACCCATCCTCGGGTTCGTCCAGCAGCCATCATGGACGTCCAATAGGCAAGTCCGGCGTGGTCAGGGTTGCGATCCAGCACGTTGTTGTAAACAAGTGTGACGAATCCAGAATCGCTGACATCGCCGTAACGTTCAGTGAATTCGTTCGACTGCGCGAACTGTAGGGAAATTGCTGAGAGGGTTCGGCCTCGTGCATAAAGCTCTGACCAGTAGTTGGTCCCACCGGCATCGGGTTCGCGTTCAAAATATGCCAGATAGAGGCGGCGGATTTCGCCTTTCTGTTCGTCAGTGGGCAGAGGTGTTGGGGACGGTGGAGCTGTTGTTGGTGGTTGAACTGAGGGTGGGTCTGGTTCATGGCAATGGTAATCGCCCGTTGGTAGACCCCAACTGGCACAGTTGGTACGACAAGTGTGACAACCGTCGGCATCGGTTCGGCCTGGGTGAGCGGCAGCCGTGGGATTGAACGGAAGCGTGGTTTCTCCCAACAGCATGCCGCCTGCGAGGAGCGAACAAAGCAACAATTTTCGCAAAGTGTTCAATTTGGTAGACCCCAATTTCTCGGCGTTACGGGTTGAAACTAGCAAAAAGAAATTGGCGGGCGTCGAAAGTTGTGATTCCTGGACGAACCAATGCGCCAGTTACGTGATTTGAGGATGGGGCAGAACGGCTGCTGTTGGCATTGCTTTCGCTTCTCGGCGAGACATTCTCACGGTGTGGGAACTGGGCGCGATGCCGCGTGTAAGTGATTGGCCTATAAACGGTGTTAGCCCGTGTGTTCCCGACGGTAGACTAAGTGCCAAAACAGAAAAACCCGCCGTGTAGCGGGTTTTTTAGTACGCCCCCCGGGACTCGAACCCGGAACCTGCAGATTAAGAGTCTGTTGCTCTACCATTGAGCTAGAGGCGCTTGTAACTGGATGAACAAGCATAGCGCGCCGGTCTTAATAGCGAGAAGTTGCTCTGCGCCCATTTTGTGCACGCACCAAGCTCAACGGGCCACGCAACTGCATTAGCCTTGGTTCCTTGCCCCAGAGCTTGGTCAGAAAGTGTTCGAGCAGCTCGGTGCCCTAATGCTTTTGGCGCTGGTTACACTCCACGAGATGCAGGTTTGGGCGCACAATCACGTGAGCGCAAATGGTCAGGTGACCACCAGTGGCGCGGCGCAAAGCTTGAAGAGGAGGCCATGTTGTTCGGATTGCCGGACGGAACGTTAGCTTGTTTATTCGATATGGATGGGGTCTTAACCGACACCGCCACGGTGCATACCACGGCGTGGAAAGAGACCTTCGACAAATTCCTGCAAAGTGCAGCGGCAGCGAGCGGCAGTGATCTTAGACCATTTAGTGATGAAGACTACGCCCGTTATGTCGACGGTAAACCCCGTGTTAATGGAGTTCGTGATTTCCTTGTCAGTCGAGGCATAAATCTTCCCGAAGGACAGCCTGATGATCCACCGGGAACCGCCACCATCACTGGGGTGGGAAACGCCAAGAATACCTTGGTCCAACAGATGATTGAACATGGCGGTGTGGCCGTTTTTGAGGGCACGATCGACTACGTGCAAAAAATTCGCGAAGCCGGGTTAGTCACGGCGGTTGTTTCAAGCAGTGCTAATGCCGTTTCGGTACTTTCAGCTGCTGGCATAAGCGATCTATTCGATGTTCGAGTGGATGGAATTGTGGCCCTTGAACACGGATTGCCTGGAAAACCGTACCCCGACACATATCTATTTGCTGCCGAGCAATTGTCGGTTCAACCGCAACAGGCCGCCGTTTTCGAGGACGCTCTCTCTGGTGTTCAGGCTGGCCGAGCTGGTGGTTTTGCCTTGGTGGTCGGAGTTGATCGGCTTAATCAAGAAGAACTGCTGCGCCAAAATGGTGCCGACGTGGTGGTGAAGGACGTGGCGTATATGTTGGATTCGGTATGAAGGTTTCCGATTCACGCTTACGCTTCCAACCGGAACCCTGGACAATCACCGAACGACGAGTTGATCTAACCAAACTCGGCCAGACCGAATCGGTATTTGCCCTCTCAAATGGCCACATTGGCTTACGCGGAAACTTTGATGAGGGCGAACCATCGGCGATACCAGGTACCTACCTCGGCGGCTTCTATGAAGAACGGCCATTACCCTATGCCGAAGCGGGCTATGGGTACCCCGAAACCGGGCAAACGGTGGTCAACGTTACCAACGGCAAGCTTATTCGCCTGATGGTTGACGATTCTCCTTTTGATGTTCGTTACGGCACCATTGAAGACCACCGGCGGGTGCTAGACATGCGTGCTGGCACCCTGAAACGTCATGTCACCTGGACTTCACCAGCTGGAAGAACTGTTCGGGTTGAATCGACCCGTCTCGTGTCGTTTACTCATCGCGCTCTGGTTGCGATCCGTTATCAAGTTACGGCTCTTGATGGGCCGACGCGTATTACCTTGCAATCAGAACTTGTGGCGAATGAGGCCCCTCCGGTGACCACAAGTAACGACCCTCGGGTGGCAGCGGCGCTGGATCAACCCCTCGAGGTGATATCGAGCGAAGGCGCTGATGGTAACGCCATGCTCATCCATCGAACCCGAGCCAGCGGTCTCACCGTTGCCGCGGCCATGCGCCATAACGTTGACACGCCGCTGACAACCTTTACTTCCACCGAAGCGTTTGATGATTGGGCCAGATTCACTGTTATTGCTGATCTGGCCGAAGGCGAAGACCTGACTATCACCAAGTTCGTGGGCTATGGATGGTCAGCAACTCGTTCGACCCCGGCATTACGAGACCAAGTGGCGGCGGCTTTAGATGGAGCGATGTTTACCGGCTGGGACGGTATCGCTAGTGAACAACGCCGCTATCTCGATGAGTTTTGGGATGTCGCGGATGTACAGGTTGAAGGGGCTTTGGAACTGCAACAGGCGGTTCGTTTTGGCACCTTTCATACCTTGCAAGCCGGAGCACGGGCCGAGCGGCGGGGGATTGCGGCCAAGGGTTTAACCGGACCTGGTTATGACGGGCACTGTTTTTGGGACACCGAAGCTTTTGTGCTGCCGTTGCTTATCATGACGCATCCACGCGCCGCTGCGGATGCCTTACGTTGGCGGGCATCAACCTTGCCGCAGGCCAAACATCGGGCGGCTACATTGCACCTTCGTGGTGCCGCTTTCCCTTGGCGGACCATTAACGGCGATGAAACCGGTGCTTATTGGCCAGCCGGTACGGCAGCGCTTCACCTTAATGCCGATATCGCCAGCGCTTTTGAAGACTACCGTCGGGTGACTGGCGATAATGAGCTTGAGCGTGAATGCGGTATTGATGTGATCGTGGAAACCGCTCGGATGTGGATGTCGATCTCACATCTGGACCGTGACGGATTGCGCCATATCGACGGTGTGACTGGCCCTGATGAATACACCGGAGTGGTCGACGACAACGTTTTCACCAACATGATGGCGGCGCGCAATCTGCGGATCGCGGCGGCTGCTTGTGGTCGCCAGGCGAAACGGGCTTTGGATCTTGGTGTTACCGAAGACGAGATTGAATCGTGGCGGGCGGCGGCTAAGAGTATGTACATTCCCTACGATGAGGAACTAGGCGTACATCCCCAGTGTGAAAATTTCACTCGTTATGCCGAATGGGATTTTGAAGCGTCGCTTGGTCGCTATCCTTTGATGCTCCACGCCCCTTATTTTCAGCTTTATCGCACGCAGACGGTGAAACAGGCCGATTTGGTGTTGGCGATGCAATGGTGTGGTGAGAATTTCACGCCAGAACAAAAGGCCCGCAACGTCGATTATTACGAACGAATAACGGTACGAGACTCATCGTTGTCGGCCTGTACACAGGCAGTTATGTGTGCCGAAGTGGGGCACCTGGACCTGGCCTATGAATACTTACGGGAAGCAGCGCTTATGGATTTGGCCGACTTGCAGCACAACACGCAAGACGGTCTTCATATTTCGTCGTTAGCTGGTGCTTGGACAGTGCTGGTGGAGGGTTTTGGTGGTTTGCGTGAGCACGGTGAGACGATTTCGTTGTCGCCGGCGTTACCAGATCGCATCACCTCGCTTGGCTTTGGTCTGCGTTGGCGTGGGGCTCGGTTGCAGGTGAGCATAAACCATGATGAGGTGCGCTTAGAACTTCCTAACCAGCGCGATAAAACGGTGCCGCTGCGTCTCTATGGGGATGATGTGGTGGTGAACTGCGACGAGCCTTTGATCGTGCCGATGGAGAAGCGAATTCCGCTGCTGCCACCGCCTGAACAGCCGGCTGGACGACAGCCTTTTGCCAAGGATTTGGCACCCCTGGCCGATGGGACGGAACAAGCGACCCCTCGGGAAGTGGAGCCAGAATACCCGGACGTTTGGTAGCCGCCGTAGTTGCGAATCGGTGGTTGCGACTGGGGGGTGGAGGAGGTTCGAATGCAGCTTTATGCTCGCCTTGGAGACATAACAGCTATTGCTACTGATGCCATAGTGAACGCCGCCAATGAGGCCATGCGAGGAGGTGGCGGGGTAGATGGGGCGATTCACGCAGCTGGAGGCCCCGCAATTTTGGAAGATTGCATTCGTCGCTTTCCCAACGGATTACCGACCGGCCAAGCGGGTTGGACTACCGCTGGAGAGCTGGCGGCCCGCTGGGTTATTCACACTGTGGGGCCCAACTATGCGGCTGGGAACCGCGATCGCGACCTGCTAGTGGATTGTTACCGAAGCTCTTTGGTGGTGGCGGATGAGTTGGGGGTTTCATCGATAGCGTTTCCGCTGATTTCAACCGGAGTGTACGGCTGGCCGCTTAGCGACGCCGTGGCCGTAGCAGTTTCTACTCTAGCTACCGCCGAAACTCAGGTTGAAGAGTGTTATGTAGTGGCTTTTAGCGCCGAACTCTACGACCTAGTGAGTAATGAAACAAAACATTTAGAGTAGTACAAGCTTGGGTGGCGAATGACGCTGCCGGAGAACGAACCGTAATCACAACCTAGGCACCTGCACATATACACGGTTTAATTGTCTGTATTTACGGCTTTCGCTCCTGCTGCGGTAGCGGTTTAGCTAGAGCCCAACCAAGAGTCAACCCACCCGCCGGACATAAGTTTCCTCCCCCTAAAAAAGTCACAGCCCCGGCAACTTGGCTAAAAGCCAGCGGTCCACACGGGGCTAACGATGTTTAGTTTAGGCGGCTTCGCCTCAACCCTTCAAGAAGCACTTGTCACACCATGACCGGCCATTAGCGCTCGAGAACCATGTCCGGCTCGGTGTCGTTATCAGTAGCGACGGCGCTCTACGCGCACTTGTAATACTGCCCATGGTAGACCTTGGTATCAGTTCTAACTTGGCATGTTGAGGGTGCCTAAGTAGCACGTTTGGCAACTTTGTCCCCAAGACAAAAACCCTGGTCAACCGCCTGTTGCGAGGCGTCTATCAGGTGTCCAGACGGCCCCAGAGTGGCGCTCCGAGGGATGATCGGGGGCCTGTCGTGAGGACTATCGAGACGGCTCAAACTTTTCTCACCGCCTCCGAGGTGGACCGGCTCGTCGGTGACTACCTGGCCGGGATGAGTGTGAAGTCCCTAGCCGAACGGTATGGCATCCACCGCTCCACCGTGTTCTCCCACCTCCGCCGTCGCAACGTGCCGAGCCGCCGCCCAGGGCTCTGCCCCGACGAGAGAGCCGAGGCTGTGCGCCTCGCCCGAGCGGGAGTCTCGATGAGGGCGATCGCTCGTCGGATGGGTGTAGACCGCAAGGCCGTACGCGCAGCGTTGGTCGAGGCTGGTGTCATTATGGACGGCGGGCCGAGCGCATCTCATCGGTGACACACAAGCCATGGAGACCTAGGGATCAGGACAGCTCGGGGAACGCTTCGTATTTGTGTCGCCGATTGTCGAACGCTGGCTTGGTTCCTTCGAGGATGTTGAGCGCGAACTTCGCCACGTCGAGTTCGGCGATGCTTCCACTGCTTACCGTGAAGCGTCGATCGTTCATTTGGCAGTGCACGATCTGGTCGGCATCACCGACGACGGCGAGGTTGGCGTTGTGAGTAACGACGATCGTCTGTCGGCGTCCTGCGGCTTCATGAATTGCTGGTACGAGCTTGGACGCGATGGTCTCGTTGTCGAGGTTCTCCTCAGGTTGATCCAGCAACAACGGAGTAGTTCTCCGGTCCACGACAAGGTAGAACAGCGCGAGCACGAGACCACGCTGTCCGGGTGACAGCTGGGAGAGCGGTAGCCCGTCACCAGTGAGGCCGAAGCGGACCTCCAGCCAGGACAAGTCGAACATGCTCAGTAGGAAATCGTCGATCGTCGTGTTGCTGCGGAGTGCGGTTGCTGGGTTCCGGTACTCGCCCCCTGCTTCTCCGCGTTCGTGCTCTAAACGCTCGAATGCCTCATGGAGTTGGGCCGCGAGCTGGTCCCAGCTCGTGTCCTCAACGCGCTGTGGAAGGTCGATAAGCCAGTCGGAGAACTCGCCGTTCTTGCGCCCGTCCAAGCCGGCTGCGACACTCCTCCATCCGGGGAGAATACGTAGTTCGGCGTTGAACTCAAGTCCTGCGTTCTTGACCACATCGGACTGTGCGATGAACGTGGACGCCGGAGTGTACAGACTCTCAACCGCGCGCAACTGCGCTTCCAGTGCTTCGTGGACGCGGCGTGAACACAGCATGATCTCGTCACGCAGTTCAGACATCTTCGTCGGCGCTTCGCCGATACGGCGTAGCAAGGATGAGAGTCCAGCATGAGACTCCTCGTCATCCTCGTCGCCTATAAGCGCCGCAACCCGTTCCTCTGACTGGAGGACTCGTTGTCGGGCGCGTTCACGTGCACTGTCGGCCGCGGCGAGCGCATCTGCGTTCTCGCGCCTCGCCTGTTCCTGCACTTCGAGGTCCTGATCGATCTGATCGCGCTCTCGCTTCAGGGCGGCGAGAGACTCTTCCTCGGTCGCGCGCCAAGTCTGGTATCTCCCAGCGTCGACAGTCAGCTGGAGATAGGGGCTCTCGGCTCTTCCACCGCCAAGAAGGGCCTCCGCCTCGCTGTTCAGCGAGGCAACGTCGGCTTGAATCGCTTCTGTCCGGTGAGCGATCGCTTCCATTCCGCTGAGCCGCTGGCGTGACTTGGCCTGTTGCTGTTCGTTGGCACTTCGGCGGGTCGCCAGTTCAGACCGCGAAGCCTCAATCTGCTCCGAGCGCTGCATCAGCCCAGCGAGGTGCCCGTCATCCTTGCTTGCAGTGTCCATCTCAGCGAGCGCGGCCTTGGCAGTTTCGAGGTCCTTCCTCGCCGCGTCAATATCAGCCTGCTTGAGGTCCAGACGACTCTGGACTTCGGGTGCTTGATTGCTTGCCCGGAAGGCGGCGATCCCGACATAACCACGTACCGCAGTCCGCAGCTCTGCTCGGAGCCTCGTCAGGTCGTCTTGGGAGGTTCGAGTCTTCTGGGTCAAGAGGGCGTCGAAGGTCTTCTCGCCAGCGCGTTCCTCCTCCGGGATGTGAGTGAAGAGGACTGTACGAAGCTCGCGTTCGAACTCGTCTGCGTCGTCTGCCGCTTGGTCAAGGTTGCACACTCGCTCGACGAACATCTGGGGCAGGTACTCGACCAGCACCGGGGTCGCGTTGTCGTGTGGTTGATTCAGTTTGGCCTGCCGTGCCGTGCCCGTGGCCCAGACGAGTTCCGCGTGATACTCCCTCGCGACCTTCTGGTTCTGAGGACTGAGGAACCGAGTGGGGCTCAGGAAGGCGAACTCGCTACTACGTGACGAGTTCCCGCCGAGTGCGATGCAGTCGAGGAGCGCGGACTTGCCTTGACCCTTGTTCCCGACGACGGCAACGAATCCGGGATTGAGTGGGAGGTCGTGGCTGAAGAGATCGCGATCCTCCTGTTCGGAACCGACCCGGATTCTCTCTATGAACCGCTCCGGGTTCTTCCGCATTCTTGCGAGCGCGGGTGGTTCGAGTCCGACAAAGACGCGGTGCTCGAACTCTTCAATCGCGTACGCAAGGCCAGCAAGGGTTGGAGTCGTGTTGAGCCAGGTCTGGCACGCTCCGAGACGCATGTGCTGATCTGAGCCCGAGAAGTGATGCGCGTCGCTACAGTCCAAGATTCGATGTGTAACGTTGCTGTTGCGGAGTTCGGCTCTGTTGCAAAAATCGTGAAGCTTGAGCATGCTTGGCGGAGATTGGACGGACGGAACGATGACGGATTTCAAGTGGCGCCATTTCCAGGGTGATGTGATCCTGTGGGCGGTGCGCTGGT